>JAESTG010000151.1 GCA_016763715.1 Flavobacteriaceae bacterium | reverse complement strand
TGGAAACATCGCTATTATTAGAAGTACTGGTTGAAGGTACCGTATTAGTTCTCGTCCCTCCTGGTTTCATTGGAACGGACGGTTGCTGTGCAATTACAGAAAGTGAAAAACAAAAACTTACTAAAAATAACAGACAAAATTTTCTTGAACTCATAAAATCAAAATTAAAAATCGAATTTACACAAATCATTTTAAAAGAACTAATGTTATTAAAGTTCCCCTGCCAACTTCTGAATTGATATTGATAGTAGCATCAATATCTCGGCTTCTCTTTCGCATATTATTCAATCCGTTACCTTTCTCAATTTCTGACATATTGAACCCCTTTCCATCATCAATAATCTGGATTAGATGACTTTTATTTTCTTCGGAAATAGTAACGTTAATTTGCTTTGCTTCTGAATATTTTATGGCATTATTGACCGCCTCTTGGATTACACGATAGATATTCATCCCTTGAACCGATGTGAAATTATGTGCTGAATCCACTTCCGAAGCAATCTTAAAAGTGAACTTCATAGTATCTGAAGCTATATTCGCCTTATTTATAAAATTGCTAATACGTGTTTGTAAATCCTCAAAAGTGATGCTATTCTTGTTCATTGCCCAAATGGTATCACGAAGCTCGTAAATAGTGTCTCCCGTAAATGAACTAATCCCAGATAAACGGCTTGATAACTTCTCTCCTATATCTTTAAAACCATATTTTAGATTATCGATACTGGAAATGATAAAGGTGAGTTGAGCTCCAATATTATCATGTAAATCACGTGAAATTCGCAACCGTTGTTCCTGTAATTTGTTCTGAGTTTCAATAGCCGCCAAAGCAAATTTCAACTCGCCTTCTTTTTGCAATTGACGGTTCTTTAATTTTTGTTGATTATAAAATAAATACCCTAACAATCCTAATATAAGTGCCAAACCAAAACCACCATACATAAGGGTATTTTTTTGACGAACTTCTAAGTCTTTTTCAGCTAGAAGTGCTCGTTGCTCAAGAATTTCCTTTTCCTTTTTCTCTGTTTGGTACTTCGCTTCCGTCTCTGCCAAAATTCGAGCATTATCTTCATTTAAAATCGAATCCTTTATTGCAAGGTAATCCTTCAAATATGTGTTGGCCAATTCAAATTTCCCTTCTTTCTCTGCCACTTCAGAAAGTGCCGCATATCCTTCACTCAAAGTTGTTTTTGAATCGTACTGCTTTGATAATTTAATGCCTTGTTCTAAATATTTTTTGGCTTCAATTAACTTGCCTTGCTTCAAGAATAATTGCCCAAAGGCTATATAGCCATTTACCATTCCATTATAGTCCTTTATTTTTTCCTTGATGGTTAGTGACTCCCTAAAAATAGAATCTGCCACTACATAATCTCCCTTGCTAGAATAAGATAGAGCAAGGTTAGATAAAAATGTGGCTTCTTGTTTCTCATCACCTAGCTCCCTACTTATCTCCAATGCCTTTTTATAAGAACCTATGGCTTCATCATACTTCTTTTGATACTCAAAAATTGCACCTACGTTATTGTACCCATTTTGTAGGCCATCAAGATTTCCAAGCTCTTCCTGAATTTCTAGTGCTTTAGTGAGGTAATAGGTGGTTTTATCATAATTGGCAGTATAATAATAAACAATTCCAATGTTGTTGTAAGCCTGAGCAATTCCGTTTCGATTACCCAATGTTTCTTCAGCTTTTAATGCTTCGAACATGTTTTTTAACGCATCTTGATACTCTGCCTTTCTAATTTGTACCGTGGCGATATTATTGAGTACCGTCGCATATCCCTTTGTGCTATTGGTTTCCTCTACAATTTTTAATGCGCTATTTAAAAAAACCATTGCGCTATCGTATTGGGTTTTTCGTTCATGATAAACACCCAAAGTACTTAAGTTAGCCCAACGACCTTGTTGGTCATTAAGCTTGTTCGCCAACTCATATCCTTCAATCAAAAAAGTCTTAGCACTATCCAAATGCACCACATTATAATGGGCCCCTATGCGTTGTAATAAAATTACTTTGGAAGTATCTTGAGGTGCCTTTCTTAAAACTGTCAATGCACTGTCAATATTCTTGATGGTTTCCTGAGCACACAGTAAATGTGAACCTATAAGGAAGACTCCAATGGTGAGGAATTTATGCAATCTCATGGATGTTAGTTTCAATAAAGATACAATTTATAGCTTTATTTCAGACTGTACCACTAGTGCTTCTAACAAGTTGTATTTCAGAAAATCGTACCGATTCAACCCAATAGAGCGTATATTAATTTGCGCATTATGGGCTTCCAATTGGTTGTATAGATGAGATATCTTTTCAGCATAAACACCACGAATCTTTTGGTT
This sequence comes from Flavobacteriaceae bacterium, assembly GCA_016763715.1. The sequence goes on along the minus strand of JAESTG010000151.1, from coordinate 2,444 downwards.
TTTATTTCTGAAAAGCAACCACAAAAATACGCCAACAAAAAACACCACTATTAACGTAATTTCCAGTGAAGTCATAGCTTTATTATATGACATAAATATAACTATGGTTCATATAAAAAACCATACGGCAGTTGACGTATTTGAATAATAAAAATGTGTTAATTCTAAAAAATCACAGAGACAACAGTACCTTTTCCTTTGTCTGAATAAATCAATGCTTGACCCCCCAGATCTTTCGCTCTTTTTTTGATATTTTCAAGACCGTTGCCTAATTCTACTTCGGTAGCATTAAAGCCTAATCCATCATCACTAATCTCTACCTTGAATTTTCCTTCCGTTTTGGTAAAATTAACAGCAATATGTGAGGCTTTGGCATATTTCAAAGCATTGTTAACCGCCTCTTGAATGATTCGGTATATATTCATTCCTTGCACTGAAGTAAAGGTGCTGTTTTCAGAAATATCGTCCGAAACATGAAAACTGAATTCTACTTCATCTCTCGCACTACCAGCCTTTTCAATAAAATTGGCGATTCTAGCCTGAAGGTCTTCACTCGTAATTTCATTTTTATTCATGGCCCAGATTGTATCTCTTAGCTCAAAAATAGTTTGAGTAGTAAAAGCACTAATCTTAGAAAGTTCTTGATTGACCATCTCATCTTTTCCTTTCAAACCAAATTTTAAATTATCTACTGAGGAGGTCACAAAAGTTAATTGAGAACCTATATTATCATGTAGATCTCGGGAAATACGAAGTCGCTGTTCCTGTAGTTTATTTTGAATTTCAATTTTAGCCAAAGCAGTTTTCAGCTCCCCTTCCTTTTGCAACTGACGGTTCTTGAGTTTTTGTTGACTGTAGACAAGATAACCCAAAAGCCCTAAAACAAATGCCAACGCCAGACTGCCATAAATTACATTGTTCCGCTGTTTAACTTTAAGCTCGGACTCAGCGAGGTTGGCACGTGTTTCGGCAAGATTACGTTCGCTCTCAGCTACTTTATATTTGGCTTCAATTTCATTAACTTTATTTTTAACTTCCGCTGATGAAATAGAATCCTGCAGACGTGTATATTCTTCATAAAACCTCAACCCGTTCTTAAAATCACCATTATCACTTTTAATTTTGCTAAGAATAAGAAATGCCTCTTTCTCGATAAATTTATTGTTGGTTTCTCTAGCTAAATTCATCCCCATTTCAATCTGCACTTCTGCCAACTGAAACTGTTTCTTATACCGATAAGCATCCGCTAGATTTACTCTGGAAGTCATTTCACTTAATATATCGTTTAGTTCTATACTATTATTAACTGCAATCTTTCCGAACTCCACTCCCATATCATAATTGCTCAAAGAAGTTTCCACAAGGGCCAAATTTGAGTAAGCAATATTAATTCCTTTTTGATAGCTAGTCTTTTTACCGAGTTTTAATGCTTCCGTATAATAGCCTTTAGCCTTATTCAATTTCACCGAATCTTTCTCGGTCACTCCTAATTTCCGGAACACATTCCCCAAATTAAGGTAAGATCCAACAACGCTTACATCGGCACCTTGTTCCTTCTTGATCTCTAAAGATTTCAGTAAATAATCTTCGCTTTTTTTATAATCATCTAAATCAAAGTAAATTAAGCCCATATTATTATAGGACTTTGCCAGACTAATAGGATCCTTTAAATCCTTGGCCATATCTGCAGATTTCATATGCATTTTTAAGGATCCTTCATAATCCCCTAGATAACCATAGCATACAGCTATGTTGTTGTAACACCTTGAAATATCTTCGTTATTATTCTCTTTCAGTGCGAATTCCAATACTTTTTCAAATTCCAATCTCGCCTTTTTATATTCAGATAAATGGACGTATAGGATTCCCTGATTCATCCACAAAGTAGTTTGTGCATCATAATCTTGAATCCCCTCAATTGCCTTTTCGGCCATTTTAAAATACGCTTGAGCTGAATCTCGAAGTGATAAATTAGTATAAGCACTACCAAGGCCAATCAATGATTTTCCTTGAATTAGTTCATCTTTATTTTTGATGGATTCGTTGTAAATAGCATTATAGATGGCTACAGAGGAATCTAAGTTGACCGATAAATAAGTCTTGCCTAAGAGTAGTAAATTATGGGTTTGATCTCCTTCGGAAACAGTTTCTAATACCGTGTACAAACTATCAATTTGTTCCTTTTTAGATTGAGCCACGCTATTCCCCAGAATAAAAAATAGGAATAGAAGGATGGGTACTATTTTCATTTTTTGGATATAAGTTACATTCAAGTCACATAATATAGAAAACACAATGACTTTTGGGTTTTCTATATTATCAACTATGGTTTAATCCAAGGACGTCACAAAGATACCAGCACTCCACTGTCCAATTTTTCGTTCATAAGAGCTGTTGTGAGAATAGCCTTTTCCTTGTTGTTGTCCATTTTTCCATTCACCACC
>JAESTG010000150.1 GCA_016763715.1 Flavobacteriaceae bacterium | reverse complement strand
GAAATATTGCTGGAGCCAAATCACTCTGTGCCCAACAAGACACCCCCGTTTCAAGGTTAACCGGAAAAGGTATTTCCCGAATTGGAAGTCCGTTGGAAGATATCAATACCGCCATTGAAAATGCAGGTCGGTTGGAAGTCTACAAACTTGAAAAAAATGTCAGTTTGTTGGCAACGATTGCTGGAGCGGCTCCCATGATTGGTTTCTTAGGAACAGTGATTGGGATGGTATTGGCTTTTCATCAATTGGCAACAAGTAGTGGTCAAGCTGAGATGGGGTCCTTAGCAGAAGGAATTTACACAGCTATGACTACCACGGTTGCTGGTTTAATTGTAGGTATTATTGCCTATATAGGATATAATCATTTGGTAGTGAAAACGGATAAAGCAGTGCATCAAATGGAAGCCACTGCGGTAGACTTTTTAGATATCTTAAACGAACCCACTTAATGAATTTACGAGGACGAAATAAAGTGAGTGCAGATTTCAGTATGAGTTCGATGACGGATATCGTTTTTCTGTTACTCGTATTCTTTTTACTTACCTCACCTGCCATAACACCAGATGCTTTGGATCTTATACTTCCAAAAGCGAAAGGGAAGTCCACCAATCAACAAGATGCTTCCGTAAGTATTACAAAGGACGGTGCTTATTATGTTAATAAGGAAAGGGTAAGTGAATTCAGTATAGAAAAAGAACTAAAAGCAGCTTTAATAGGTCAGGATAAACCTACCATTATTCTCCGAGCCGAAGAAGGTGTTCCAATTGAAGATGCTGTGTTTGTAATGGATATAGCAAATAAAAATAATTATAAGGTAGTGTTGGCAGTGCGGCCTAATTAATCATTTGGGCATGACCCTCCTTGAGGGTCGGGCTTTCGCTGTTACACGGTAACCTACTCAATCCCTCATGCAAAAGGAGGCTTTGGAACAAAAATTGTAAGTGTTAAACTAATGGGGCTTGTAGATACTACACATAAAAAGAAAAGTATGAGAATAACAGTAATCTTACTGTTGCTCTTATTAGTATCTCTTTTTTATTTTGGTCTTACTTATTTAGATCCTCCGCCTGAAAATGGTATTGCCGTAAACTTTGGTACAACCGATTTCGGAAAAGGGGATAATCAGCCCAACGAACCCATAAAAACAGCTCCTAAACAAACTGCTCCAGAGCCTGTTCCCGTAACGAAAACTGAAATCAAAGAAGAAGTAGTTACTCAGGATTCTGAAGATGCACCAGTAATTAAAAAGGAGGAGAAAAAGGAAGTGACCAAAGAGACTCCAAAAGTGGAGCCTAAGAAGGAGATACCCAAAAAGGTCGAACCTAAGCCAGATAAATCCACAACAGATGCGCTGTCCAGTCTAATCAATGGTCCAAAAAATAATGGAACTGCTGAAGGAAGCGAAGGTGATGATGATAAAGCAGGAGATAAGGGCGACCCTAATGGAGATCCCAATGCCAAAAGTTATTATGGAAATGGAATAGGGTTAGATGGTGACGGTAATTATATGTTGGGCGGTAGAAAAGCAGTAAATAAAGCCAAAGAAAAACAGGACTGCAACGAAGCAGGTATAGTAGTAGTGAGCATTGAAGTAGACCGAACGGGTAAGGTGATTAGTGCTACCCCTGGTGTTCGTGGGACGACCAATAATTCTAAATGTTTGTTGGATCCAGCAAAGAAAGCCGCTTTGGCTACTCGCTTTAATTCTGATACAAATGCGCCAGGTAAACAAATTGGAAAAATCGTTTATAATTTCTCCTTGTCTAATTGATTCTTTTTTATCGCTATATTTTTAATTATCACATTCAACACCATCCCGATAATAATGAGTGCCATCCCTATGAGTGCAATCTTAGTATGTTCTTCCTCTAGGAAAAGTAACCCTAGAATAAGTGCGTATACTAGTTCCATATATTTGAAGGGTGCAATAGTATTGGTTTCTGCCAATTGAAACGCTCGAGTCATAAACACTTGACCAATGAGTCCAAAAACTCCAATACCACCCACCCAAAGCCATTCTTTACCTACAGGCATACGCCAGTATTGGACAAAGAATAAGCTTCCTATAATAGAAGCCACCATAAAATAGTTGATAATAGTAAGCGCATTTTCTTTGGGGCCAAGATATCGAACCATTGTGAAAACACCCCCCACTAAAACTGCCGATAATAGCGCTAAAGCAAACCTTAGTCCGTCTATTCTAAAGTCGGCGCCCTTTATCACAAAAACCCCTGCAATGGCAATAATTAGGCTAATCCACTGCCAAAATTTCACCTTTTCCTTCAGAAATATAACCGCTAGAATCACACTAAAAAATGGTCCAATATATCGAATGGAAATTGCTGGGCCTAAAGGAATTCGCTGAATCACAATAAAAAATGCTGCTAACGAAACAAAGCCTATTACTCCTCTCATGCTAAGCCAGAATACATTCTTGCCCACAATTGGGATTCGTTTGCGAATCATAAATGGGAAAATAAAAATGAAGGTTCCTAAAGCTCGAAAGAAAACTACTTGGAGTGGATGGAGTTCCGAAAGATACCTAGCGAGTAAATTCATCCAAGCAAATGCGAATGTAGAAACAAGTATATAAAGAATTCCTCTAACCAAAGGCGGAAGGTTTTGTCTTTTAGGTGTGTACAAAGATACAAGTTATCGATAGAGTCAGGACTAATCTAGATATGATTCTTGTGCTATTTTCTGTATCTTTAAAGTCTAAAATTATTAGCTATGATTCGTTTTAGTATGCTATGCCTACTTTGTCTAATGACCGTAGGTTGCACCCATTCTTCCGAAGAAAAAATTTCAAAGACTACTTCCGAAGAAACTCCCCACGATTTTATGTTCATGCAACGTGCTTATCCCACGGGAGAGATTCGTACAGATGCTTATGCGAAGGCCGTTGCTTGGAAAAAGGAACAGTTTAGACAGCAGTCTAGCGGTATTCTTTGGGAGTTTATAGGTCCCACTAATATTGGTGGACGAGTAACGGATATTGAAGTGCCAATAGATCAGGCCCAAACCTATTATGTTGGAGCAGCCTCGGGAGGGATTTTTAAATCGGTAGATGCGGGGAATACTTGGACTGCTATTTTTGATGATCAGGCCATGCTCTCTATTGGAGATATTGAAATTTCAAAGAATGATACCGATGTACTCTGGGTAGGAACTGGAGAAGTGAACGCAGGTGGAGGATCTTTAGCTAATGATGGAGATGGTGTTTATAGAAGTGAAGATGGAGGAATTACATGGGAAACCAAGGGATTGCCAGATGTAGGAAGCATTGGGAAAGTATTGATTGATCCAAATGATGACAATACTATTTTTGTAGGTGCTATGGGGCCTTTATTTAGAGATGATAATAATAGAGGGGTTTATCGCACCGCGGATGGTGGAGGTACATGGAGTCAAGTTCTTTTCGTGAGTGACGTTGCAGGAGTTATTGATATGGCGATACATCCAACCGATGGCAATATTGTTTATGCAGCAAGTTGGGAACGTATACGACGACCTGAATTCCGTCAATATGGGGGTGCTGGTTCAGGATTGCATCGTTCTACCGACGGTGGTGACACATGGACAGAAATGACCACTGGTTTGCCAACAAATCCTTCTGAAAAAGGAAGAATTAGTATCGATATATCCCAATCCAATCCGAATGTTTTATATGCCCGATATGCAGATGCCAACGGGAGTATTCAGGGAGTGTACCGAACTGTCAATGGAGGTGATAGCTGGACAGAAGTTAATTCAAGTCAATTGAATAATATAGGGTTTCACTGGTGGTTTCGAGGAATTTTTGTAGATCCAACCGATGAAAATACGATTTATAATGTAGATTTTGTTGTTCAAAAGTCTACCAATGGAGGTGCTAGTTGGAGTACTGCATTTCCCAATGTTCATGTAGATCAGCATGCATTGGCATTTAATGCAAGTGAGTCAGGGGAAGTTCTTTTGGGGAATGATGGAGGGTTTTATAAGAGTGTTAACAATGGAGCTTCTTCAATAAAGGATAATAGTCTTCCTATAACACAATTCTATCGTTTTTATGTAGACCCTCAAAATATGAACAAGCTCTATGGCGGAGCTCAAGACAACAATACCATTCGAACTACAACTGGGAGTTTGAATGATTGGGCACCGATTTATGGAGGGGATGGTTTTCAACCTTTGGTAGATGCTAATAATACCAATGTTATCTATGCATTGTCTCAAAATGGAAACTTAGGGAAATCTACAAATAATGGAGGCTCTTTTTCCTCTGCTTTGAATGGAATTTCTGGAGGTGATAGAAAAAATTGGGATACACCAATAGCAATGGATCCTAATGATTCTCAGACGTTATATTATGGGACTCAACGTGTTTATAAAACCACAAATGCTGCGGGCTCTTGGAGTGCAATAAGCCCAGATCTCACCAATGGCCCTGGGGGAGGGAATTTATCATTCGGAACGATTATTTCTATTGATGTATCTCGTATGAATAGTGATATTATTTATGCAGGTACAGATGATGGTAATATTTGGGTGACTGAAGATGGAGGAGTTAATTGGAGCAATATTTCTACAACTTTACCAGATCGTTGGGTAACCAAAGTGAAAGCCGGTACGTACGATGAAAATTATGTTTATGCAACTTTCTCAGGATATCGCTATGGTGAAGATAGCGGCCATGTATTTTTTAGTGACGATAAAGGCCTTTCGTGGACTGATATTTCAACCAATCTACCAGATATACCAGTCAATGATATTGAATTTTCAGATTTTCAAGGTATTTTAATAGCAACCGATATAGGAGTATTGCAAACAGATAGCCCAGGAGGTAACTGGGTTCCATTTGGAGATAATTTACCTTCTGTGGTGGTGACCGATTTAATTACCTATCCCATCAATGGTAGTGCGAAGTACCTTTACGCAGCTACTTATGGACGTTCTAGTTATAGGATTTTTGTAGGCGAATTAGGGATAGGCGATGTTGATTTAGGGAAAGCATTACTTTACCCTAATCCAGCTTCAGAATTTGTAAACATTGAATTGTCCAATACATCTGGCGGGTTTAATGCCCTTATATTTGACGGAATGGGGAAGGAGGTTTCTGAATCATATATTTCCGCAGTACATAAAATGAGACTAGATATTTCTGGAATTGCTTCGGGAATCTATTATGTAAAAATTTCAGAAGGAGCAAAAAGCACCATTAAAAAACTGATTATTAAATAAATTTATAACTACCACTATCACTTATTCTGAAACTTTAGATTGGCTGTTTTCCCAATTACCAATGTACCAAAGGGTGGGGAAGGCTGCTTATAAGGCAGATTTGTCCAATACAATAAAACTCACCAAATATTTAGGTAACCCAGAGAATACGTTTAAAAGTATCCATGTGGCTGGCACCAATGGAAAAGGCTCTACCAGTCATATATTGGCATCCATTTTACAAGAAGCAGGTTATAGGGTTGGACTCTATACTTCACCCCATTTAAAAGATTTTCGAGAGCGGATTAAAATTAATGGAGTGATGATTTCTGAAACGTCCGTTACTGGCTTTGTAACTGCGCATAAAAAGTATTTTGAGGCCAATCAGGTGTCCTTTTTTGAAATGACTGTGGGAATGGCGTTTGATGTATTCCGAAGAGAGAAAGTAGATATTGCTGTCATTGAAGTTGGTTTGGGAGGGCGTTTGGATAGTACTAATATTATAACCCCTGAGGTTTGTGCAATTACGAACATTGGTTTGGATCACACCCAATTTTTAGGAAGTACCATAGAACAAATTGCTAGGGAAAAAGCTGGGATTATGAAGGAAGAGATTCCTGTGGTTATTGGTGAGCGTCAAGAGGAAACCACTACCGTTTTTGAGACTTTAGCGACTCAAATGAAAGCACCTATTTATTTTGCTGAAGATGTTACTCATGACTTTTATGATTCAGATTTATTAGGTAGTTATCAGCAGGCGAATCAACGAACTGTACTTTCGGTTTTGCAAGTCTTGCGGGAAAAGGGTTGGTCTATTTCAGAGAAAAACATCAAAATTGGTCTAAAGAAGGTGGTCGTCAATACAGGATTTCTTGGTCGTTGGCAAATTTTGCAAGAAGCTCCGAAGGTAATTTGCGATACAGCTCACAATAAAGAAGGGTTGGTATTAACACTGGCTCAACTTCAGCGAGAAGATTATCAAAATTTGCATATTGTGTTGGGAATGGTGAATGATAAGGATTTGAACGAAATACTCCCGTTGTTTCCTACGAATGCTAAATATTATTTTTGTGCTCCAACAATTGCACGAGCATTGGAAGTTTCAATTTTACAGGAAAAGGCTGCTATATTTAATTTGAAAGGTGATGTGTACAACTCTGTAAAAGTAGCCTATCAAGCAGCACTACAAATTGCTTTCGAGAAAGATTGTATTTATGTGGGCGGTAGTACTTTTGTGGTAGCAGAAGTCCTATAAAGTATTTTAGGTTTACTGAATATATTTTTAGTTGGGATTACTAATATGACCCAGAACTTAAAAATCCCGATACAAACTATATCGGGATTTCGAGTGATGTGGGTCATACTGGATTCGAACCAGTGACTTCTACCCTGTCAAGGTAACACTCTGAACCAACTGAGTTAATGACCCATTTTT
>JAESTG010000149.1 GCA_016763715.1 Flavobacteriaceae bacterium | reverse complement strand
TAACGCTGTTATCATTGATGATGAAATTAATAATATAAACCTGTTAATTCATTTTATACAAAAATATTGTCCATTAATTAATACTGTTGGTACTGCAAGTACAAAGGATGAGGCAATTACCGTTATTAATATTACAAAACCAAAAATAGTTTTTCTAGATATTATTCTAGATGAAGGAACAGGCTTTGATTTACTAGAAGAAATAACGTATAAAAAATCAAAGGTTATTTTTGTTACAGCATTTGATGAATATGCCATAAAGGCATTTAAATACAATGCGATAGATTATCTGCTTAAACCCATAGAAATAGAAGAATTAGTTCTTGCTGTAAATAAAGCTTGTAAGGATATAGATGAAGGATCTTTTACCAGAAATAACCAAATAAATAAACTTAATGATTCCTTAAACAATAAAGTTGAGCTTGACTTTATTGCCGTGCCTTCTTTGAAAAAGATAGATTTTGTAAAATTGGAAGATATAATATATTTAAAATCGTCTGGCCGCTATACAGATTTTTTTCTCAAGAATAATCGTAAAATAACTGCCTCTAGGAACCTTGGTGAGTTTGAAAACATTATTGATAAAACATTGTTTTTTAGAATCCATAATAGTTATATCGTAAACTTAAGACATGTGTTAAATATAAACAAAGCAGATGGAAACTATTGTAAGATGAGTACACAAGAATCGATTCCTATTGCAAAAAGAAGGCAAGAAGCATTGCATCGATTTTTAAGAATTAAAGAATAGATAGGTGATGCCGCCCTATATTAACTGAAGTTAGAAGCGGTATTTCTCAAAAAATCCAAATGGATTTTCTTTTAAAAAGGAACTAAAGAATACTGAACTTTTCAACTCAAAGATGTTGGTGTAGAGGTCATTACCCCGCAATCTCCACGGTCATTTTAAAATGACCTGTCCCATTTTATGGGATTACATTTATAATGAATTCACTATTGTAAATCCCAGTACCCTGATCGATATTTAACACATGAATTACAAACGGTAATCGTGGGATACAGCTGTCAAGCATTTAGCTCGAAATGGAACATTAAGCGATATTTTGACTACTGAACAAATATCAGCATTCACAAATCAATGAAATTATTAAATGGGAAATTGATCTCATCAAAGCTATTTTAAACTTTGTGATACTTTTCACCATGTCATCTCAAAAATAAAAGGAATTAAATCAATTATTAAAGATCAAACTTGGTTTTAAACAGCCCTATAAATAGAAAATATGACTCATATTCACCCGTTAAAACGCCTAAACCTATTAGCCTAGTGGTGTGAAGATGTAACTGCCTTTAAAACGGCGGATAGCCAAAAACATTAGATACCATTCTTAATGGATCATTATTCAAAAATGTATCCTAATAGTTTTCAAATGAAAAAAGCTTCCAAGAGTTAAACTCTTGAAAGCCTTTGACTATTACGCTCCCCCTCAAAGACTCGAACTTTGGACCCTCTGATTAACAGTCAGATGCTCTAACCAACTGAGCTAAGGAGGAAGGTGTTTTTCCTTTTAAGCGGTTGCAAATATAATTCTTTTTATTTCTCAATAAAAAGAATTATTAATTTTTTTCCTACTTTATAAAATGTCGGTAAATATCATTTCCAAATGCAAATACAAATAAACAGATAAGCAAGATGAATCCAACTACTTGGGCGTATTCCATAAACTTGTCTCCAGGTTTTTTGCCAGCAATCATTTCGTATATCAAAAACATAGCGTGACCGCCGTCTAATGCAGGAATGGGAAGTAAGTTAAGTACTCCTAGCATGATTGATAAAAATGCCGTGATTCTCCAGAAAATTTCCCAGTTCCATGTGGTAGGAAATATTTTTGCAATTGAAATAAAACTACCTAAACCTTTATAAGCCCCTGTTTTTGGATTGGCAATAAGCTTCAATTGTCTTCCGAAGGACTTAAACTGTCCTATGAATCTTCTTGATCCTGCTCCAAACGATTCAATAAATGAATACTCTTTTACAGAGTGTTCATAGAATCCTAATTTCCCCAAATCTGTTAGGTTTGCACCACCTACTATAACTCCTAATTTCCCTTTATCAGAAGTAAGAACGTCTAATGTGTGTGTTTTACCATCTCTCAAAACGGTCGCTTTTAGCGTCTCATTTTTGTGAGCAGCAAGGTAGTCCATGATTTGATCATGGTATCGGTATCCTTGATTGTCCAAATCCATGATGATGTCATTTACTAATAAGCCTGAATTAGCGTTAGCAGAGGTATCTGGTATTTCATTAATAATAAAAGCACGTCGTAATGATACTGGACGAATGGAATCGTTAGCATCCACCAACTGTCCTACAAAGTCCACTGGAATATCCAAACTTAGTTGTTTTCCATTGCGTAGTACTTCCAATTTTTTGGCAGTAAATACATTTTGAATGGCTTCTTCAAATTTGTCGTAGGTATCACCATCTATAGTGATAATTTGGTCTCCAGTTTGTAATCCAGTTTTTTCAGCCATGAAATCACTTACTTTCAAAGCGTCGGCGGCGTTTTCAGTAGTAAATATCTGCTCACCCCATGTAAACATCATTGCCACATAGATAAGCCAAGCCAATGCAAAGTTGACAAACACCCCACCTAGCATTACAATAAGACGTTGCCAAGCTGGCTTACTTCTAAACTCCCAAGGTTGGGGTGGAAGCGCCATGGCTTCTTTGTCCATGCTCTCGTCAATCATCCCCGATATTTTTACATAACCACCCAAGGGGAGCCAACCAATACCGTAAACTGTGTCGCCTACTTTCTTTTTCAGAAGAGCGAATTTTACGTCGAAGAATAAAAAGAATTTCTCCACGCGCATTTTAAAAATACGCGCGGGAATAAAGTGTCCTGCCTCGTGTAGAATGATTAAGAGGGAGAGACTTAATAGAAATTGAGCCGTTATAATAAAAATTTCAGATGCAGTCATAATCGGTATGATCCATTTTTAGATCGCACAAAAGTAATCGTTTCAACGGTGTTAAAAAAATTAATAGCTCTGTTGGCATGAGTATTAGAAATTTTTTAACGCTTACAAGGAGGGCATTCTTACTTTAGGTAGTAATTTTGCAAAAATTAAACGTTCGCATGCTTCAGTTTTTTGCCAAGTATAAATTCTTCGGAATCGTCCTCGCTATACTGTCAATAATTATCATTTTCAGTATCTATTCAATATTAAAACCAACACCTAAATTAAAAGTGTATCAGCCAGCCGATTTTAATGCTGAAGTAGTTGATACTACTCTTCAGCATGTGAAGAAATATCACAAAATAGCCGATTTTAGCCTCATCAATCAAAACGGAATTACAATTACCCAAGACACATATAAAGATAAAATCTATGTGGCGGATTTCTTCTTTACTACCTGCCAAACTATCTGTCCTATTATGACCGATAATATGGTATACATTCAAGAACAGTTAAAAAATGATGCGAACGTGATGCTTCTTTCTCACTCCGTCACCCCAGAAATTGATAGTGTTGCACAACTTAAGCGTTACGCCTTGGAAAAGGGGGTTAATGATCAGAAATGGAACCTAGTTACAGGAGATCGAAAGCAAATCTATACCTTGGCGCGTAAATCGTATTTGGCAGTGAAAGATTACCCAGAAATTGAAGAATACGGAATGGTTCACACCGAAAATTTTGTGCTTATAGATACCCAGAAACGAATCCGAGGAATTTATGATGGAACTGACAAAGAAGCTATAGCACGCCTATTAAAAGACATTAAAATTCTTAAAAAAGAGAAATAAAAAATTCATTTTAGAATAGGGTGAGTGTATTCGTGCGCGTTGTAAGTTTACAAAGCAAAATGTTTTATACCACAGCTAAAAGAAAGATTCATAAGGATTTCAAAAACCTTTTCCTAGCTCAACATTTTCACTTACATTTGCATTGTTTAAAATCAATCTAAATAACAAGTATGCCCACCATAGCCGACTTAAATAAAGGAGAGCGAGCCATCATTAAGGGTTTTTCGGTAGATTTAGTACCGTTAAAGCTTTTGGAAATGGGTTGTCTTCCAGGAAATGAAGTGTCTTTAGTGCAAACCGCTCCTTTTCGGGATCCATTATATTTAAATATTGATGGAAGCTATTTGGCCATTCGGAAGGCTACCGCCGAACAAATTGAAATTGATTTGATATCCTAAGCCTATGGCCAAACAGTTCAATGTCGCGCTTATTGGAAATCCAAACACTGGAAAAACTTCGGTTTTTAATCGGTTGACTGGTCTTAATCAAAAGGTGGGAAATTATCCAGGGATTACAGTCGAGCGGAAAGAAGGTATTTGTAAATTAGATAGAAGGGTAAAAGCACATGTTTTAGATTTACCAGGAACCTATAGTTTGAACGCTTCTTCGTTCGACGAAAACGTGGTTATCGAAGTTTTACTGAATAAAAATGATAAAGATTTTCCCGACGTAGCTGTAGTAGTTTGCGACATCGAAAATTTAAAGCGAAACTTATTACTGTTCACTCAAATTAAGGATCTTGGAATTCCTACTATTTTGGCCATTAATATGTCCGATAGGATGAAGCGTAAAGCCATTTCACTAGATATTCCTGAGCTAGAACAACGACTAAAGACTAAAGTGGCTCTAATTAGTTCTCGAAAAAACACAGGTTTTGATGAGCTAAAAGAACTCATCATCAATTACAAACAAGTATCTACCGAGCCTTGTCTGGATGCTTCGGTTATTTCTCCCGAATATTTTGACCGCTTGAAAGGAACTTTCCCCAATCAGGATTTGTACAAACTTTGGTTGGTAATCACTCAAGATGTAAATTTTGGGAAATTAGATCGTAAAGGTTTTAAAGGAGTAGCCTCTTTTGAAACTGAGTCTAAGAATAATATAAAACGTCTTCAGCAAAAGGAAACTATTAAAAGGTATCAGTTTATCAATGAAACCTTAAAACACTCTCTGAAGATAGATACAGTAAATGCAAAAGATTTTCGGAGCCAGTTGGACCGAGTATTAACCCATAAAGTATGGGGTTATGTCATTTTTTTAGGGGTTTTATTGCTCATCTTCCAAGCTATTTTCGATTGGAGCAGCTACCCAATGGATTTAATCGACACTTCTTTTGCTTCCCTAAGTGAATGGGTTAAAAATTCATTACCCCCTGGAGATTTCACGAATCTTATTGCTGAAGGTATTGTGACTGGGCTAGGAGGAATCGTGATTTTCATTCCGCAAATTGCGTTTTTATTTCTCTTTATCTCCATTTTGGAGGAGAGTGGTTATATGAGTCGAGTTGTGTTCTTAATGGATCGCATTATGCGTCGTTTTGGACTTAGCGGAAAGAGTGTAGTGCCATTAATTTCGGGGACGGCTTGTGCCATCCCAGCTATTATGGCGACTAGGAATATTGAAAACTGGAAGGAACGTCTTATTACTATTCTGGTAACCCCTTTTACTACCTGTTCGGCAAGACTGCCAGTATATCTTATTATTATTTCACTTGTGATTCCAGAAGGACGTGTCCTTGGGGTGTTTACATATCAGGCCCTCACTTTAATGCTTTTATACTTGATAGGGTTTGGGTCTGCCATCTTTTCAGCATATTTATTGGATAAGATTCTGAAAATTAAAAGCAAGACCTTCTTTGTAGTTGAGATGCCTAACTACAAACTACCCATGCCTAAAAACGTGCTAATTACAGTGGTAGAAAAGACAAAATCATTCATTTTAGGTGCGGGGAAGATAATTTTAGCTATTTCTATCATACTTTGGGTGTTAGCTTCGTATGGCCCTGGCGACTTTAATAATGCCGAGGAAATTGTACGTGCATCAGTGGAAGCCAATACTTCCGAAGATGATATTGAAACTAAAATAGCTGCGTTCAAACTTGAGAAATCCTATATAGGTATTGTTGGAAAAGCTATTGAGCCTGCTGTGGAGCCTTTGGGCTATGATTGGAAGATTGGAATCGCTATCGTGAGTTCATTTGCTGCTCGAGAAGTATTTGTTGGAACCTTAGCCACAATTTATAGTGTTGGAAGTGAGGAAGAGGAGACTATTAAAAATAGAATGGCTGCCGAAATAAATCCAGCCACAGGCGCCCCGAGGTTTAATTTGGCCAGTGGGATTTCTCTAATGCTTTTTTATGCCTTCGCGATGCAATGTATGAGTACACTGGCCGTAGTAAAAAGAGAAACGAATAGTTGGAAATGGCCCATGTGGCAATTGGTCGTGATGACGATAATAGCCTATGTTGTGGCCTTAGGAACATATCAAGTTATAAAATAAGTATCTTTATAGTATGCAAACTATTTTTGTAATTACCACTTTTTGTATAGCAGCAGGTTTTTTGCTGAAAAAGTTCGTTTGGAATCCTATTTTCGAGACGAAACAACAGTCTTTAGGTACTTTAGATGGAGATAAAACGAAATGTGGAAAGAAGGATTGTGGTTGTCACTAATTAGACACCTTTTCCTTTAATATAAATAGAATATACTCTTTGTTTTGAACATTTGTGGCAATAGGATAGGGCGCAAGGTTTATTGCTTTTAGCACAAAGTCATTTCCGACATATAGGATATTTTTCTCTTTTTTGCCAACAATTAATTCCAACGTTTTTTCTGGCATTTCGGATGTAGAAACGGTTACTTTAACCCTAGCTTGTCCCGCCCAAACACATTGTACATTCTCTGGACAGCGTGAATCTTCAAGTACCTCGTGAAATTGAATGGCGACTCCATCGCTAGTAACAGTCGTTTCTAATCCAATTTTAAATGTAATTTGAGGTGTTACTGCAATTTCGGTTTGTGCAAAGGTGAAAGTGGAAACTAATAAAAGTAAAATGAGGCTGAGCTTTTTCATAGGATAGGTCTATATAACAAAGGTACTGGAAAAAGTGTGCCAAAGTATGTTATCCCCTAAATAGAAAAAAGTCATCTTTCATATGTTCGATTTTTTCATCTCTATTGGTCATAATATATTCCAAAGCGAGGGTAGTAAACTCTTTTCCTTTGTTGGTGAGTGAAACAACATTGTTTGTAATGGAGATCATATTGTTCTTTTCAGCAAGATCCAGTACCGTTTTCGATTGTATTTTTTGCCAATTAATATGCTCGTTTAAATGATTAATATGTCTTTCACTTTCTTCGGAATGATTTGTTAGGTGAAGTAAGAAGGTAATGAGGGAGACTTCAATACGTTGGCGTCTTTGACGATAAAGAACCGCCAACAACCCTTTCCGAGGAGCAAATAAATAAATTAGTAAAAATGTAAACCCTAAAACAGTAGTGATTGATCCAGAGATAGATGCATCAAGCAAATGCGCCAACCAATATCCAGCTATGGCAGAAAAGACACCAAACCCAACGGAAATCAATATCATTTTCTTTAAATCTGAAGTCAATAAATACGCTATTGCGGCTGGTGCAATCATAAGAGCAACTACCAAAATGGCACCTACCGCATCAAAGGCACCTACAACAGTAATCGAGGAAACAGACATTAGACCATAGTGCATCACAACAGGCGAAATCCCCAAAGCAGAGGATAGACCCACATCGAAAGTGCTTACTTTTAGTTCTTTGAAGAATAGGAAGAGTAAAATGAGAGTTATCACTAAAATACTCCCCATAATCCAAAGTGACTTTGGCCCCAAATCTATCCCAGACATTAATAACCTATCAAAAGGAGCAAAGGCAAGCTCTCCCAATAAAACGGCATCCACATCTAAGTGTATATCATTGGCGTTCTTTGCGATGAGAATCACCCCAATACTGAAGAGAGCAGGAAATACCAAACCAATGGCGGTATCCTCTTTCACCAATCCCGTTTTTTGAATGGCCTCTACCAAAATCACTGTAATTACCCCAGTTATGGCAGCCAATAGGATAAGCAAAGGAGAGTTGAGGTCTTGAGTGATAAAAAAACCTATTACAATCCCGGGTAAAATAGAATGACTAATTGCATCTCTAATCAACGCCATTTTCCGAAGTACTAAAAACACCCCAGGAATAGCACATGCTGCCGCCACGACTATGGCAATTAATTGTATTTCTATCTGTGGGCTAGTCATCTTGTTCCTGTTGGTTGTATAAATTTTTCGCTTTTTTGAACCCGTTTGTAGTCATAGCCCATTGCTGTCCAGATAGTGTAATCCAATTTTTCTCTTCTAATTTCTGAAGTGTTTTTCGGGTATACCCCTGAAAGTCGTTCAAAATTTTGATAGCGTGTGGGTGTGAGATGTTTTCATGAGTTTGTGCAATACCATACATAAATTGAAGTGTCTTTTGAAGTTCTAAGTCCCGACGGTTTTTCCGAAATCTAATTTCGCGAAACAATAGCCCCCTACCAGGAGAGAAAATAAAGGAAAACAAAACAAATACTGTTGCCACCGACACAATGACTGGGCCAGTAGATAGGTTATTTTGACTGGCGCTTATTGCAGTGCCAAATACGCCAGAGAAAGCACCAAAAATTGCAGCTAAAACAACCATGGTACTCAGTTTATTTGTCCATTGTCTAGCCGCAGCGGCTGGAGCCAATAACATAGCACTCATTAAAATAACACCTACCGTTTGAAGCCCCATTACAATTGCTAAAACAATGAAAAATGTGATGAGGATATCGATAAAGCGGGTGTTGAAACCTAAGGTTTTGGTGTAATCGGCATCAAACAATAAGATTTTGAATTCCTTCCAAAAAAGGAGCAATATAAATAGACAAATTCCAGTGACAATCATCATTAGGAATACATCTTTTTCTAGTAGTGTGGCTGCTTGCCCAAACAAGTATTTATCAAGACCTGCTTGATTGGCGTTGGGTTGTTTTTGGATAAACGTGAGCAATAACATTCCGAAGCCAAAAAATAAAGAAAGAATTAACCCTAGAGCAGTGTCGGTTTTGAGGTGAGTTTTGGTAATGATACCCCGAATCCAAAATGTGCCAATAAGTCCACTAACAAGGGCGCCAATTAATAAAACATTAGAATCCTTGGTTCCTGTAATTAGAAAAGCCAAAGCAATCCCGGGGAGCGCAGCATGCGAAATAGCATCACCTAATAGACTTTGCTTCCGAAGCACAGCAAAGGTGCCTAACATGCCGCAAATGGCACCTAGAACAGCTGTTCCCAGAGTGATTGTTCTTAGGGTGTAGTCGGTGAATAAAAGTTCAAAATATTCGTAAATATTCATTTTATAAAAGCTTCAAATTCCAGATAATCTTTGAATTTGTATCTGGTTAGTTATTTGTTGACGGCTACTTTGTAATTGATTCCGTAGGTCTTTGTTAGATTAGCGTCATTGAAAATCTCCTTCACGGGTCCAGTAGCAATCTTCTTAACGTTTAAGAAAGTCACCCAATCAAAATATTCTGGAACAGTTTGTAAATCGTGATGAACGACTATCAAGGTTTTTCCTGCCTTTCTCAATTCTTTTAAAATATTGATAATGGCAATTTCAGTAGAAGCATCTACCCCTTGAAATGGTTCATCCATGAAGTAGATAGATGCATTTTGAACCAGTGCGCGTGCTAAAAAGATTCGTTGTTGTTGTCCTCCACTCAATTGGCTAATCTGCCTATTTTTAAAGGATAACATGCCTACTTTTTCTAATGCCTCCAATGCTGCTTTCTTTTCTTTTTGCCCAGGGCGTTTAATCCAGCCTAAGCTTCCATAAGTGCCCATCGTAACTACATCTAAAGCTGTAGTTGGAAAATCCCAATCTACACTACCTTTTTGTGGGACATAGGCCACTAGTTTCCGCTGTTGGTTGTATGGTTTGCCGTAGATTGAAACACTACCCGCGATGGGTTTGATAATCCCTAGTATTGATTTAATTAAAGTTGATTTACCTGCTCCGTTAGGGCCAACAATGGCCATCAATATGCCTTCGGGAATGACAAGGTCGATGTCCCATAAAACTGGCTTATAATTATAGGCGACGGTAAGGTCGTCCACTTTAATGGCGATGTTGTTTTTCATTATTTTAATTCGTTGACAATGGTGTTTACATTATATCGAAACATACCTATATAAGTTCCTTCAGCGGTATCGGGATTTCCCAATGCGTCACTAAATAGAGAACCTCCAATAACTACATTATGTCCTTTAGATTTTACTGCTTCTCGAAGTGCTTCAATAGTTCTTCGAGGAACCGAACTTTCTACAAAAATAGCTTTGACATTGTTCTCAATAATAAAACTTGAAAGTCGCTGTACGTCTTGTACTCCAGCTTCGGTTGCTGTAGAAAGCCCTTGAAGCCCTACTACTTCAAAATTATAGGCTTTACCGAAATAATTGAACGCATCGTGGGCGGTTACCAAAATTCGTTTTTCTACAGGGAGACTTCCAATTGTAGCTCGTATTTCGTCTTGTAAGGCATCCAATTTTGCGATATAAATTTTTTCGTTTTCAGCATACTGTAACGCATGAGCTGGATCGTTATCAGATAACACTTGGGCTACTTTCTTTCCGAATAATTTAAAGTATTCAATATCGAACCAAACATGCGGATCGTAATTTGAAGCAAAATACTCGGAGCCAATGAGGGTAGTCTCATCCAATGCATCGGCTAATCCCACTTGAATTTTATCTGGGCTTTCCATTTTTTCAAATACCTCTACTAATTTGCCTTCAAGGTGCAAGCCGTTGTAAAAAATAATATTTGCGTTGTAAAGTTTAGAAACATCCCCTTCACTTGCTTTATAGAGGTGAGGATCAACACCAGCACCCATCAATCCATTGATGTCCACATATTCACCTCCAATATTTTTCACTAAATCAGTAATCATCGATGTGGTGGTAACTATATTGAGTTTATCAGATTTTTCAGGGACATCTTTACACCCTATAAAGCTAATAGTTAATAGTATAATAGATATGTATTTCATAGTCTTTATTTTAGAATTCTATAGCTAACACCTGCCGCCAATAGTAAGTCTTGCCCGTTAGTTATACTGCTTCCAATGGTCACATCTATTTGTAAATTGGGCGTTAATAAATAGGTGAGTCCAGCATCCCAAAAATGGTTTGCTGAATTATTTTCAGGCAAATCACCATACACTTCAGCATATAAACCGAACTTATCTGTGGCGCTATAGCCGTACACTAATGTATAAACGTAGGCTACTTCGGGTGAATCGTCACCCCATTGTGCACCAATATTGTATCCAAGTCCAGATTTTGGAGAAAGTGAGTGATCAAATGAAAAGCGGAAATCGGCACCAGTAGTTTGTGGTTTATAGTCATTTCCTGCACTAACTGGCAGGTACAAATGACCCAACAATCCAATGGTGGGTAGCCATCCATTTTCTTGAACAATGTTTACTTTCATTCCAACTAGTAGTGGCGAAAATCCACTAGCCACGTTCATGAGTTTCGTGCCATTGATGGTGGTTTGTCCTTCTTCAAAATTCCACCCTAATCGAAATTCTAAATTGTCTAAGATTCCGTATCGGATGAGTGTGGTATTATAACCTAAAACTTCTTGTTTGACTTTATTTCCGTCGATTGTTTCTTCAAAAGAGGTGTAAAAACCTCCAGTTTCAATTTGAAATGACCCTATTGGAACTGTATTGGGAGATTCGGTTGCATCAGGGCGGTCTGTAATCAATTCAGATGTTTCTTCAGTATCTTGAGCAATCACTTTTGTTTCAATTCCGAAGAGAATAATTAAAAAGAGTACAGGTAAATATTTCATTTTAGTTGGTTTGTATGTATAAGTTTTCTGCTGTTTTTTTGGAGATAAAAAATTGATCTCTTCCTACTTCAATAATCATGGAACCATCAAAAAACTCTTTCCCTAACACATTGATTTGGGTGCCTATGGTAATATTTCTTTTGTCTAAGTACTGAAGAAATTCACTTCCAGTTTCTTTAACGCCTACGCATATACCGCGTTGTTTCTTCTCCAATTTGGACAATAACTTTTTTTCAGTGGGTTTTACATTCCCGTGTTTGTCTGGAATGGGGTCACCATGCGGATCAAAGTCTGGGTGTCCCAAATACTTATCTAGACGAACAATGAGCTCTTCAGAATGAACATGTTCTAACTGCTCGGCAATTTCATGTACTTCATCTCAATGAAACTTGAGTTTCTCCACTAGAAAAACTTCCCATAAACGATGCTTCCTAATAACGCCAG
>JAESTG010000148.1 GCA_016763715.1 Flavobacteriaceae bacterium | reverse complement strand
CTTTCTTGTAAAATACCTGCACTTTGGCTTACTTCTGTAAAGGTACTGTCCCCATTGTTCATATAGAGCAAATTAGAATAACCCTCAAATATTTCTCTATGCGAAATCACAAAAACATCCAATAAGCCGTCGTTGTTATAATCTCCCCAGGAACTTCCATAAGTAAAATGCCCTTCAATATAAAGGCCAGATGCCAACGTTATATCAGTGAACTGCATCTGCCCATCGTTTTCATACAACTGATTGTAGTTTAAATTTGC
This sequence comes from Flavobacteriaceae bacterium, assembly GCA_016763715.1. Next base: position 3,417 of record JAESTG010000148.1, on the reverse strand, counting down.
AGTTACGAAAAAATCGTAATCACCATCATTATCAAAATCAACCCATTGCACCGTTTTGGTTTCGAAGGTATTATTAATACCTAGATCCACTTCCGTGAAAAAACCGCCATTGTTTTTAAAGAAACGTATGGGAAGCCCAGCTCCCGAAGAAAGGGTGAGATCGTCCCATCCATCTTGGTCGAAATCGAAAAAGGAAACGCCTCCTCCCAGTGAACCTGTCCCATAAGTGGAATCTCCACATCCCAATGAATTGGCATCTTCGCTAAACTGAATTTGAGCATGAAGATTAAAGACCAATAAAACAGTGACTATAAAAAAAAGTGAACTTTTGATGCGCCCAATCATAGTGATATTGAATTAGTTAGTTTACTAAAAATACAAAAAAAAGCGTAAACTTCTAAAATCTCTTCTCAATAACTCGATTATACTCTTTTGAAAATCAATTAATTAATTTCTTACCCAGACTCGTTCAATCGTTTCATCTACCATCCAGAAAGGCCCATATAGCCAAGAAGCTTCTAAATATTCCTCGTAAGACGATACTTGACTGTAGTCCATTAATGTGATTCGATCTGCGGATGGAACCAAACCTGCAATTAATTCGGGTTCATCGGCAAAAAGATTATTGAATAAAATAACTTTTGAAAAATTTACTGTAGAAGAAGCCTCCCCAAAAATATCGTAGAACATCACAATATCTTGATCTGGATTGCTATAAATAAAGGTAACGTCATAGCTATCGTACGAACCTGATGCTGAAATTGAAAAATTAGCAAAACTATCATTATTAACTGTAAAATTCACTCCTGCTTCAGGAACAGTCTGTCCCACAGTTTCTGAAATCATTATGTATTCATGCACTTTATCATCATTTGATGATGTGTACGAAGTTGTTAGGCTAAAATTATCGAATATCCCATTTGGCAAAAACGCCTGATATTCAGTAGTTCCGTCTTCGTAAGAGTCCTCATGCACAATATGAGTAATTGCACTTACCCCAGTTGGGTCACCATCCTTCAAACCCCTAATATTTATGTCCGACGTTGCATTTGTTGGCAACGTAACGGTAATTTCATTGTCTGCCATTGGTAAATTGGGGAAATCCACATTTACATCATAAGAACCTCCAACACCTTCGGTCCATGAATATCTAGGGAAATCATCATTTGGACCTATAAATGAAGCATAAAAAAAGCCAGGTGAAGCTGGAAGCGTGCCATTCAGTATAAGAGTCCCTCCATCGTTCGAATTACTTTCAGTAGTAATAATTCCAGAAGAGGTCGAAACCACCTCTATGCTATCGCCCGTGTTGGTTAAAGTAAGCGTAATTTTATCTTCGTTACCATTATACCCTTGAACAGGGGTAATAAAATAATTACCAGGGCTAACATCTACATAGGTATTCACAAAGTGGAATTGAGTCCCAGAGGTGAAAGTTTCAAAATAAACGGTAACATCGTACTGCACATCAGGGTCGAAATTTACTTCAAGAGAAGTCTCCTCGTTATTGATGAGTGGTGCTTCCACAAGTATAGCTCCATCCTGATCACTTAAAATAAGTTTTCCACTCGAGTTAGAAACAAAAAAATCACCCTCCATCGTCATCCTAAAAGTAACTTGTTGAGAATTATCTTCTATAGTAACTTGCGAATCATCAGAATCACATTGAACGCAAAATATCGCTAATATACAAAGGGCTAGTAATTTTTTCATGGGCTAAATTCTAGTTTCACAAAAGAGTGAATATTTTTATACTCGCATCAATAACTAAGCCACAATCAATATGTTAAAGACTAAAACCTCTTTATAATTTGAAGCATTTTAATAAATTATTTTTCAACTAATTCTGAAACAACGGCAGTCCCTCCATCATTATATTTACCTTTTGAGCAACTGCTTCAAGTTTTTCCTCATCTTCAAAATTAGATATAGCCTCATCAATCAATTCAACAATCGCAAGCATGTCATCTTCTTTCAAACCACGAGTAGTAACTGCGGCAGTTCCAATGCGAATTCCGCTGGTCACAAATGGTGACTTATCATCAAATGGCACCATGTTCTTATTTACAGTAATATCTGCTTTCCCTAAGGCTTCTTCAGCTTGTTTTCCAGAAATATTTTTATTCCGAAGGTCAATCAGCATCATGTGGTTATCGGTCCCTCCACTAATAATTTTATAATCTTTCTGCACAAGCGCTTGAGCCATAACCGCCGCATTTTTCTTCACTTGAATCATATAATGAAGGAAATCATCGGTTAATGCTTCCCCAAAAGCAATCGCTTTTGCAGCAATAATATGTTCTAAAGGCCCTCCTTGATTTCCAGGGAAAATCCCACTATTAAGAATGGCCGACATCTTTCGTAAAGATCCGTTTTTCAGTTTTATACCGAAAGGATTGTCAAAGTCTTTTCCCATTAATATAAGTCCACCGCGAGGCCCCCTCAACGTCTTGTGTGTAGTAGTGGTCACTACATGGCAATGCGGAATTGGATCTCCAATAATACCCTTGGCAATGAGTCCTGCTGGGTGTGCAATATCTGCAAAAAGAATAGCTCCTACTCTATCTGCAATCTCTCTAAATCGTTTATAATCAATCTCACGTGAATAAGCCGAAGCTCCCGCAATAATCATTTTAGGTTGCTCTTTAATAGCAATAGCTTCAATTTTGTCATAATCCAATCTTCCCGTCTCCTCTTCTACTCCATAAAACACTGGATTATATAATTTTCCAGAAAAATTCACTGGCGAACCATGAGTTAAATGCCCCCCGTGTGACAAATCGAATCCTAAAAAAGTATCTCCTGGTTTTAAACAACTAGCAAAAACTGCCGTATTTGCCTGTGATCCACTATGTGGTTGTACATTAGCATATTCGGCACCAAAGAGTGCTTTTGCTCGGTCAATAGCAATTTGCTCAACCTCATCCACTATTTCGCAACCTCCATAGTAGCGTTTTCCAGGATAACCTTCCGCATATTTATTTGTTAAAACTGAACCTGCTGCTTCCATTACTTGGTCGCTTACAAAGTTTTCTGATGCTATCAACTCCAAGCCATTTAACTGGCGTTGCTTTTCAGCTTCAATGAGCTCAAAAATTTGTTCGTCTCGTTGGATCATTTTTCTAAATTAAAATACTGTCAAAAATAATAAAATCGTATGGTTAGTGCTTCAGAAATTATATATTTGATTAACATTTTACCAACAAAATAAAAAACTCTTATGCCTTTAACTGCCAACGACCCATCTAGAAAAACCTGGCTTAGCGTGCCAGAAAATTCTGACTTCCCTATTCAAAACATTCCTTTTGGCGTATTTCTTACCCGTGATGATGTAATTACCATCGGAACACGTATTGGAGATACTGCTATAGACTTAGGCGCATTACATCAATTAGGGTACTTTAGTGATATCGATCT
>JAESTG010000147.1 GCA_016763715.1 Flavobacteriaceae bacterium | reverse complement strand
TAACTGAAACCCCAACGCATCTCCCGAAGTCATGAAAGGTTTTAAAAGATGATTTCTAAATACATCTACTTCGGCATTTAACTCAAAAACTGGGATTGACAACTCCTTAAGTTCGAGTTTATTTTTAGTTAAAAGCAATACATACCCAAGACTGTCTCCAAGGGCATATGAAACCACTTGTTCGTTGTTTGATAATTTTTGTTGAATACTCTCAACCGATTCGATTTCTAGTTCTTTCTTATACTTAACATAGGACGGGTAGGTAGTTTCCAATGAATCAATAAGCATTCTATAAGATCTCTTCAATGAAAATATTTGATTCTTAATACGATCCCTTTCACTTGATTCGTCATAACCTTTTTCACTTTTAGCTAGAAATAATTGAAGCTCTTTAATGGAACTTAATAGCTTTTGCTCCTTCTCTACTGTGGCCATCGGGATTTTCGCATCCTGTCGAGCTTTCACATTATTTATATTCTCTAATAATAAAAGACCCTTATTCTTTTCCATAAAATAAAGTGCTGCTTCCGGTTTCTTTAGCTGAAAGGAAACTGAAACCCCTTTGATATATAATTGAGAAGCCTTTTCTCGCCAGGACAGTTTCGACAACTCTTCCCTGCTTTCAAAAAATAGGGCGTCCACTACTTGATCTGCTAGAGAAATTATCTTTTCTGCTTCAAACAAAAACCCCTTATTTCCAGTATTCTTATAATAATCGAGCCAACAATTAGCCAAATCATTTAAATATGCGAAAATTTGTTTCTTAAAGGGAGAAATACTGATATCTTCAAACACAGGTAACCGTAGGGATGATTGTGGGTTTTCATCACCAAGAACTAACATTATGGCGTCATGATAACGAGATAGGGCCTCCTGATAATTACCAGCCGCAAGATGCATGTCTCCTTGATTATTGGCTGTGGAGCTTTCGAGTAATCTATTCCCATTGGCAAATATCAATGCGGAGGCAAAAGTTTTAGCCGCATCACTATATAATTTGTCCTTATTTTGCAACACGCCAAGAAGGCTTAAGCTTTTAAATATATTTACCGAATCACCTACGTCTTCAAAAAGTGATAGTGCTTTTTTTGTCGGTTCATAAGCTCTTTGAAAATTAGAAGTTGTGTTAAACATTGCGCCTGTATTCAATTGCAGCATTGCCACTTGTTTATTAGACATCGTTATTTTCTGCAATGATTCTATCTTCTTTTTGTTTTCCATAAAGGAATCCAAATAATCCCGATTGCTTAAATTTACATAGGTTCCCGAAACATTGATAAGTGCCTTTAATTGTAAATCTTGCCGATTTATCACTTTAAAAATATTTTCAGAATAAGAGTAATTCTCTAAGGCACGTTGAAAATCACCCAAGGCATCGTAAATATCCCCTCTCACCCTATACGCATTCCCTAATCGTATTTCATTTCCTTCTGAAACTGAAATAAGAGTATCAAAGTAAGCAATCGCGTTATCGTAATCTGGAGGTCTTGAATACCGATACATCAACCCCAAATTATACAAGTTACGTTGAATTGGATCTTTGTCTTCAGCTAGATGAATGGTTCTTAATACAAATTCTTTTTTTGCATAATACTTCGCTCGTTTCTGGTCTTTAATTTTATTAAAATTCCATTTGGAAAAATCGTAGTAAACATTAGCGAGCTCGCTTAGATTATCAACCTCACTTTTGTGAAGAAGTGTTTCTACTAATTTTTGTTTTGTAACATTATCTTTTTCAGAAGAAATAATAGAATCATATTTTGCCTTTAAATGGTCCTGCGCATGAACGCAAAACCCTAAAAAAACCAAGTAGAGGAGCAATGTGTTTCTAGAAATGGGCATTGAAATAGTGGATTATTGCTAAAGATACTATTTAGGGGAAGGATTTCAAAAACCCCTCCCCCGTTAGCTTAAATAATTGTACCTAAACCTAATTATCCAAACTAAATTAATAGTAAATATATGATTGGTATCTGATAAGAGCTAGACTGTTATGCTGCATGGTATTTGATAAGACTAGTGCTTTTAGTTGTTGAGGGCTCATTCCAGGTTCAAATAGTTGTCCGCTAAAGGCCGAAGCAAATGCGTTTGAGTACGATGTTCCTGAAACCTCTATAAAATCGTATGGAGTGATATAAAACGGGATCTCTTCACCAATGGCAGCAATATCCACCGAATTAACTCCATGGTTAGAAAATGAAGCCAATGCTACATTAAAAGGGCGATTATTAATTGCTGCTATGGAGAGGCTATTTGAAACATTGTAAGATGAAGGATAATGTGGTATTTGATCATTATTCTCATAATCATTTCCAGCAGAGCTAACCAACATTACCTTATCCTCAGACTCCACAATAAACCGATGTAGTAATTCATAATTAGTATTATACCATCCAAAACTCATATTAATAACATCCACGCCTTCCTTGTTAATAGCATACTTAAGTCCGCAAAGAATATCAAAATAAGCACCTTTTCCGTTTTGATTAAATGCCTTTACGGGTAATATTTGAAAATCGATGTTCAGTTCAGTTAGCTTATTATAAATGAGACTCGTAATTATAGTCCCATGCCCATAATCATCAAAAGGATTGTTGTCTTCATTCACAAAATCCCAGCCAAAAATATCGTCCATACCATTGTCTGTACAGGCATTATGATTGGATTGACTATTGTATAAAAAGGGGTTTTCAAAGCCAAAATAATTATAATCGACTCCTGTATCTAAAACTGCAATTGTAACGTTATTATTAGAAGGAACTACATTCATTATTGCCGCTGCCATATCTTCAAGACCAAAAGAAACATTCAACTTTTGTCCCATGTGTTGAAAAGTGGGGTTAACTTCAGCTGCTTCGAGTTCAGTCTCTTCTTTAGCTCCTAAAACGGTCTCCTCAAGACTGTTCCCATTGGGTAAATTCCCATTGCGATCCAAATTAAATATCCAAAGTTCGAGAGTCGGGTCTGCACAGGTACAATTCTTATATGTTGCAACTCCATATTGGTCTCTTAGAAGTTGTTTATCGGCTTCACTTAAAAGTGCGTCATATTGCACAACTATTTGATTTATAGGGTACGCAAAAGTTTCAGTCCCAGATCCTATTAGAAATGGAACTCCCGTGTTTTCTTCTTGGGGTAGTTCCATATCATTTATATTGCTTTTTTCGCAGCCAGTCATCATCACTAAGGCTGTCAACAGAATGGTATATAATTTTTTCATGATTTTTGTTTTAATAATTAGGTTTAGGATTTTATAATATAGGCCCAGAGCAATGCTCCGGGCCATTTAATAGGTACTTAATCGACAATAATCTTCTTGTAAAGTGTTTCCTTGTCTGTCTTAAAGGAAACTATATAGATACCTCTAGCCAATTTGCCAGTAGCATTCCATTCTATGGTTCCTTCCGAATGAGCTGTTAATCTCTCAACGAAAGACTGAATCAATTTTCCGTAGAAATCATATACTTCAATAGTAACATCGGTATCATATGTTGTTTCTACAACAAATGTCATATTCCCATTATTCGGGTTTGGTGCTATTTTCGCATTCTCAAAACTGCTTTCTTTGCTTGTTCCACGAATAGGGAAGTAACATTCCTGACTTGATGGATTGGAGCGCGTTCCGTCATAACAAACCGCAGTCACCATCCAAACAAAGCACTGACTTTGAAGACCTCTAGGAAGTACCACACTATTGGTGTCTGTATCCAGAGGTACAATTGAAATTTGACCATGACAATTACATGAAATCTGTGGATCAGTGCCTCCAGGGGAGCTAACGATATACGATAAAGCTCCTGGAACAGCATCCCACGTAAGGGTATCTCCCATTACCTGTAAATTAGTTGGCGCGGCTAACTCTTCACAATCGGGTAATACCTCATCCAACAAACTACAATCAAATGTTCCACAGAATTCGCATGCGGACTTTTCAGTCTTGCAATTTCTACAAATACTCTGTCCATAACATACTTCACCACAATCTGTTTTTACACGATGTATCAAGAAGTAGTAAATCTCATCATCAATAGGTCCATAGGTATAATCTACACCCGTTCCGTAGTCAACTATATCATAAGGACCTCCTGTTGGGTTTGGACTACTCAACAAATACCACTCATGCATTGTAGAAGGATTGTTTGCGTATTCGTTGGCCACTTGAGTTAGAATATTTCCATTAAGATCTAATCCTATTTGGAACTCGGCTGTAAACTCACTTGGTTCTCCTGGGCCATTGGGCCAGAAATCGAAAACAAAGCAGCAATCTACTTCAACTGCTAGTACATTGGAATATTCCTCAGGTTTTTTACCCTCTTCCTGAAATTGTTCCTGGGCATAACAAATCTCTCCGCAATAGGTAATTACCTTATGCACCACGGTATAATATACTCCAAACTGACCTCCTGTAAATAGTGGGAAAGTAGCTCCTCCTGTTGTGGTTGTACTAAATTCGGGTGTATAGGGTCCTGCACCTTGGTTTGAACTAGATACTACATACCATTCGTGTACAGCATCAAGATCATCATAAGATTCGTAGCTTCCGACCCAAAAATTATAATCTAAATCAACTCCTAAAGAGAAATTAGCATTGTCAAAATCATCACAACAATCAATAATGGTAAAAGGCATTAATAATTCAACCCAACCACAATCGGGATCATTAATTGCCAACTTTACTGCATATGTAACACCTACTTGAAAAGTCACTGGATTTTCAGGATCATTTTCAAACAAGTCTGTAATATTTACGAAATCTGGCGTTCCAGACATCCATCCAGCTCCTGAAATCCAATTGTACCCTCCACCAGAATTTACAATCCAAAGATCCATAAAGTAGTTAGCTGTATCTAGTGTTGCTTCTCCATTCAAATACACATCTTCACCAATGCAAAATTCTGTTTGATTAATGTGGTCTTCGTTCTCGTAATGAAAAGCCACCGAATCACCTACCAATACCGTAACGTTCACAGCATCATTTACTGAAATTACATTGCCATCACAGTCAGTGTAATTTGCCACTACGCGATACGTCTCTCCTGGTTCATCAGGACAAACAGTAATTGTTGGCTCATTTCCAACTACATTACCGTTTCCATCATACCATGTAATATCTACATTTGGTGCTCCACTAGGAGTAAATCTCCATGCTTCACCATTCGAAGCCCAATTACCCGTATTTCTTCCAGGAGCAACAACTGCTGCCGTTCCGTTCTGATTTTGAATCCCTAAAACTGCATTGCCATCGTTCCAGTTATCACAGTCATCGGAGCGACCATCCAAATAAACTTCCACTACATTGGTAGTTTCGTACAAGACAATTTGCGTGGTCATAGAAAGTTCATTACACCGGAAGTAGGGTATACTGGGGTAGCTTACAACCATAGTTCTACAGGGCGCCGTGCCCAATACCCTCCAATTGATCGTCCCTGAACCCTGAACAGAAGGGTCAATATCCATATAAGGACCAAAAATTGTGGCTAGAAAAAGATTCGAATTTGGGAGTGTATCACTAAATGAATATTCACAAAAACCATCTGGTGTATTGCTATTCAAATCGAAGGTAACAACTCCGTTAGACCCTACGAGCATTTGTGAATAATTTTGTCCGTAAAAACAAAAATCAAAAGGTAGGTTGATGGCGTCTGACCATCTGTCGTCTATATTCACTGAAACCGATGTTCCTCCCGTTGTCGGGAATGGTGAATTAGGTGAAATTCCTGTTACCGTATAGTTGGTGGTTTGTCCTGTTTGAAGATAGGTAGCAGTCAATTGTGCGCAATCATCGTCACAACCAATTTCAACATCGTCTCCCGCGTCAATATTTGGGCACCCTGGACCTTGAGCCATTGCGTTAAAGCCTATGAAAAATAGACAAACCACTAGGAAATTCATCCAAGAGGCGCTCTTATTCTTATTTAAAATTGAATTTTTCATGATTAATTATTTTTTAGATTATCATAAGCGCTTCTTAGATCTCTGGACGTGGACAAAAAATACTTATTGATTCCTGCAGCCTTAATCCCCCGCCTGTTTACTTCTGAGGTATTCAAGGCAATCGTAATGGTCTTGTTTACAAAATCTCCTTTAAACTGATGAAGTTTACCAGCTGAGTTTTGGCAGAATTGCTCTAGTTCTTTTGCTGATTTAAAATCAAGCGAAGAAATGTCCAATTCATATTGCTGCGCTATGGCAGTATCTCCCGTTTGGTTCAATGAAATGACAAAATTGTCATCTATTGAAATTAAATGGTTGTTTGTGCTCTGTGCCAATAGGCTCGAAGCGCTTAGTAGTACTGTGACTACTAAAAATGTAAAATGTTTTTTCATTTGTGTAGTTTTAAATTTCTCCTACTCTGTTTAAGGCTTTTCGGAATCTGCCTTTGAAGAATCGATTCATAGGTAAGAGGGAGACTATTAATTTTGTTACCCCATATTTTTCAAGTATTTTAGAAAAACCTTCAAAAGGGTATTCGTATTTATGAATAAGACTAGTGATTTAATCCCAGGGTTTTTAAGGGGAGAACCTGTGATTCTTCAAAAACTATATACTGAAACATACCCCATCGTAAAACGTTATATTATGAGTAGAGACGGCTCCTTAAAAGATGCCGAGGATATTTTTCATAATGCGTTGGTATTGCTATTTGTAAAGCTGAAAAACGAAAAATCAAACATTCAATCTTTTGAAAATTACCTTTTTATCGTATGCAGAAATATGTGGCGGCGAGAAAATAAAAAAAAGAGGGTAACAAATATTGACATAAATACTCTTACTCTTATAAATGAAAGCGTGGAAATGTCCACTTTTTATACCGAACAAAACCAATGGGATCTATATCAAGAAAAGTTCAAAGAACTCAGCGGGAATTGCCAGTCTATTTTAAAACTGGTTTTTCAGAAAATTGGATATCCAAGTATTGTGAAAACTTTTGGATATGCTTCGGAAACAGTTGCCAGACAACGTGTGTTTAAATGTAAATCACGACTGATTCAACTAATAAAAAGAGACCCTCGTTATAAGCGCCTCAAAAAATAACCAATGGAACAAGACAATTTCATAAACGACTCCCTAGAACGTTACCTAAACGATCAAATGACTCCCGAAGAAAAGGCGCAATTTGAAAAGGAAATAGACCAATCTTCAGAACTTCAGGAACTAATTGAACTTCACGAACAAGTAACTGTACTTGATGATGAAGCAGATTGGATTACATACAAAGGAGATGTGAGCGAAATTAAAAAGAAAATACCCCTTTTTGAAAACGAAGAAACCAAAGCCTTTTCCAAAAAGCTTAGAGAATTCCAAAATAACCAAATGCAAACCACAGGACGTAAACCGATAGTTTGGAAACGCCTCGCAGTATTCTCTGGAGTAGCTGCCAGCATTTTACTTGTCTTATTCTTCACCATTCAACGGGGAGATAATTTGGATCAATTATATGTAGCACACAGCAATTGGAATGAACTTCCATCACTTACTGTAAAAGGAAATTCCGTTTCAGATAGAACGGAAATCGAACAACTTTTTATTCTGAAAAAATATACAGAGGTCGTCTCCAATGTTAAGAAAATAACTATCAATTCCGAAGAAAAAGATGCGACACTTCTACTCTACCAAGGTGTCTCACAACTAGAGCTAGACCAATACGAAAATGCCTTACAAACCTTTACCGAACTCACGAAAAGCAATACCATAGACCATCATAAAGGCTACTGGTATATCGCCATGGTATATCTAAAACAGGGCAATAAAGAAACACTTATTGAAAGCTTGGAAGTGATAACCTCCAACTCCACCTTTTACAAGCACACAGATGCTAGTGATATATTGAAAAAATTAAAATAACTCTCTTTGTACATCTCCCAACTAAAAAGAGCTGCGAAAATTCCTAGCCCTTTTTCTAATTTATACCTCCATTGCTATTTTTTTAGTAAATTCAACAAGTAAAAGTTTCTCCCCTATTTATAAGAAATAATTCTGCATGTGATCTATTAGACTCTCATGGATGTTTTCTTTTTTTACTTTGAATAATATAATACTAAAATGACACAGCAAACAAAATTTGACGCTTTCGTAAGTTACTCACGTAGGGACGAACACCTTGTGGAAAGTTTAGCTAGTAAATTGAAAGATGCAGCACAACTGAACGTTTGGTTTGACAAATGGGAATTGATTGCAGGAAAACCATTTAGTGATGGTATGGCTGACGGGCTAAAAGCATCAAAAACCTGTGTTGTTATTAATGGTAGTAATACACTTGAAGGGTGGTTTAAAAAAGAAGTCAATCGCGCACTCAGCATACAAGCAGAAAATCCATCCTTTAGTGTGATTTCAGTAATCTTACCTGGAGCCAATCCTACTTTTATAAGTGACTTTCTAAAATCACTAACATGGGTAAAATTTGATGATAATTTAGGTGAACAGAGACCGTTTCATGAATTGGTTTGTGGCATAAAAGGGATTCCTCCAGGTCGAGAACATAGTGGGACTTCACCCGCTATAAAAACACCCAATCTTCAACCTACCGACGGCTTTCCAAAGGAGCTCACCCTCAATTTTCCAAAATTACGTTTGGATCAAGTAATTGGAAGGTCTGCAGATGTAGAAGACCTTCACAAAAGGCTGTTCGACAACAAACAAGTGGTTTTAATGAACGGCATGGGAGGCATTGGAAAAACTACGGTAGCTGAGGTCTATGTCACTCAAAATTTGGGGTGCTATAAACATATTGTATGGGTAAGCCAATTGTCTGACGATTTCTCGAATGATTTGATTAACAGCCGTGGATTATTGTCCAACCTACATATTACTAAACAGGACAAGAATTTAGACCAGTTATTTGACGAACTCCTTTTGGCTTTAAAAAACATTCCCGATGGCCCTTGTTTAATGGTTATTGATAACGCAACTTCTACCCTTTCCAAATTACATAAACTCCTCCCTGGACAACCCAAATGGCATATTTTGGTGACATCTCGAGAACGAATTTCGCATTTTGACGTAAAAGAACTAGGATTTCTCTCCGAAACCGATGCTGTTTCTCTTTTTAAGAAACATTACAAAAAGCATAAAATTGATGACAATGCCATTAAAGAGATTGTTAAAAACCTAGACTACCATACCCTTACCATTGAAATATTGGCTAAGACAGCCCAGCATCAAAACAAATCTCCTGAAGCCATTAACAAAGCCGTCGAAGAGGATATGGCGGCAGATATTGCCGTAGACCACAGCTCAGAAAAAATAGAAAAAATTACTTCCTATCTCTGTTCTATTTTTAAACTAAGTAATCTTGATGATGATGAAAGGTGGCTTTTAACACAATTTGCTTGTTTACCCCCCGAATTTCATACCGAAGAGCAATCAAAAGAATTAATCCAACCCGATAAGGTTAAAGAACCTATAATTGCGAAACTACTCTCCAATTTGGTTAATAATGGATGGCTATTATATAATGCTAGTAATGAAAGTTATAAACTGCACCGTATTTTAAGTGATGTAATTGGTGCTTCTATATCGAAGGTCTTTGACACCGTTGAGCCCTTAATCACTTGCATAACAAATAATCTGAGCATTGACCAAACTAAAGACAACCCTGTAGATAAATTTATATGGGTTCCTTATGGCAACGCCATCCTTAAACAGTTTGATTTAATAGATC
>JAESTG010000146.1 GCA_016763715.1 Flavobacteriaceae bacterium | reverse complement strand
TTTTCATAGTGTTTTTGCAAAAATTCTACGTTTTGAAGCAGACAAGTTGGGCTATCCTTCCAACTTTACTATTTATGATACGCAGGATTCTCAAAGCGTGATTCGGGCCATCATCAAGGAAATGCAACTCGATAAGGATATTTACAAATACAAACAGGTATATTCTCGAATTTCGTCGTACAAGAACAGCCTGATTACTGTCAAAGCATATTTCAGCAATGGAGAATTGGTAGATGCTGATGCTATGGCTAAAATTCCGCGCTTGGGTGATATTTATAAAGCCTATGTGGAGCGTTGTTTTAAGGCTGGCGCTATGGATTTTGATGATTTACTACTAAAAACAAATGAGCTCTTAACTCGCTTTCCACAGGTGTTGGCGAAATATCAGGATCGCTTTCGATATATTTTGGTAGATGAGTACCAAGATACTAATCATAGCCAGTATTTGATTGTAAAGGCTCTTTCTGATCGTTTTCAGAATATATGTGTAGTAGGGGATGACGCCCAAAGTATCTATGCATTTCGAGGTGCGAACATTAATAATATTCTAAATTTTCAGAAGGATTATGATGATGTGAAAGTGTTTCGTTTGGAACAAAATTATCGCTCTACTAAGAATTTAGTTAATGCTGCCAATAGCATTATTGAGAAGAATAAGACACGTCTTGATAAAGTAGTGTGGACTGCCAATGCCGAAGGAAATAAGATTAAAGTGAATCGTACCATGACCGATGGTGATGAAGGGCGTTTTGTGGCTAGTAATATTTTTGAAACGGCCATGAATAACCAGATTGGTTATGAAAACTTTGCCATCCTTTATCGTACCAATGCACAGTACAGAGCAATGGAAGATGCACTACGGAAGAGAGATATTCCGTATCGAATTTATGGCGGACTAAGTTTTTACCAGCGCAAGGAAATAAAGGATGTACTTTCTTATTTACGTCTTATTTTGAATCCGAAAGATGAAGAAGCGTTGAAACGTGTTATCAATTATCCCGCAAGAGGAATAGGGCAAACTACAATTGAACGCTTGACTGTTGCAGCCAATCATTACGACCGCCCTATGTTTGATGTGATGAAGGCAATCGATAAAATTGACCTTCAAATTAATGCTGGTACCAAAACGAAGTTGCGAAACTTCACTACGATGATTGAGAGTTTTCAAGTCATTAACCAAAATTATGATGCGTTTCAAATTGCCGAGCACGTAGCAAAAAAGACAGGATTGGTTCAAGAGCTTAAGAAAGATGGAACGCCTGAAGGAATTGTCCGTATTGAAAATATCGAAGAATTGCTCAACGGTATGCGTGATTTTGTGGAGGAACAAAAACAACTTGCTGATACCAACGGGTCATTGTCCGAGTTTTTGGAGGATGTCGCTTTGGCTACCGATTTAGATAATGATAAAGGTGAAAATGATAGAGTGGCTTTAATGACCATTCATTTGGCAAAGGGGTTGGAGTTTCCGTATGTCTATATTGTTGGAATGGAGGAAGATTTGTTTCCAAGCGGGATGAGTATGAGTACTCGTGAAGATTTGGAGGAAGAACGTCGCCTTTTTTATGTAGCTCTCACTCGAGCTGAAAAGCAGGCTTTCTTGACATATACGCAAAGCAGGTACCGATGGGGTAAGCTTATTGATGCCGAGCCTAGCCGTTTTATTGAAGAGATTGATGACAATTATCTAGAATATCTTACGCCCATTACCGAACATCGTTACAAACCATTAATTGATGCTGATATATTTGGTGAAGTAGATAAAAGTAAACTTCGTCTGCGAAAGCCAGCAGGTGGCACACCGCCCAAGGGACCTTCAGAACAACAATTACGAAAATTACGTCGCCTCAAACCTGAAAGTAGTGGTGGAGGGAAAGGCTTTGACTTGGATGGCTCAGGTCTTGAAATAGGTATAGCCGTCGAGCACGTTCGTTTTGGTAAAGGGAGAATAGTGAGATTTGAAGGAGAAGGAGCCGATATTAAAGCGGAAATCAATTTTGATAAAGGAGGTTTAAAGGAGCTAATTCTAAGGTTTGCAAAGTTGAAAGTATTGGATTCTTAGTGGTTTTATCTATTGAATATAAGGTAAGTAAGAGTCAATATACTCACTAATTTGCGTTTGTAGATTTAAATAGTCTGTTGTACTCCAATCATCACCATGACCTCCGTTGTAGGTTGTAAAGCTATGGGTGATTTGAGAATTGGTCAAGATTGCGTCAAGAGATATACCGTTAGAAAGCGGAACCAAAGGGTCTTGATTTCCATAAAACAAGGCAGCGGGGCTACTAGAAGTACTCACTTGATAGACCGGACTTGTGATTTCGGCATAGTTGGTGCCGTCAGGATATTGACTTTCATCAACTAATAGTGACAAGGCAATTTGAAAGTTGGGGTTGTCCGCATAAAATGGGTCGGTGAAATCGGTTGGGCCTACAATATTGGCGACAAACTTCACTTGATTATCAGTGTCGTATACATAATCGTACATAAGAGCAAGGTGGGCTCCAGCACTAGTTCCAATAAGACCGAATTCGGGTAAAATCTGCAAGCTTTCTTGTTCCAAGGTTATTTTCTGAATTACGGACTCAATATCTAAAAATTGATTTGGAAATGCGGCAACAGGAGGTGATACACTGGCCAACACATAATTGACATTTATAATTGCATGATTAGGGTGCTCACGCTGAATGAATGATACAAAGTTATCCATGTCTTCTTTATCTCCTTCTGTCCATCCACCGCCATGGATAAGCATAATCACTTTGGTGGTAGAAACAGTACGGCCTTCTGGTAAATATAGGTCATAGACTTGTTGGTCGTTACTTCCGTAGGAGACATTAAAAATTGTTTTGGCAACTAGGGGAGCAGTTTCATCATTTACTAGCGTTGCATTGTCTTCAGAAGTACAAGAAAATAAGCACAGGCTTATTCCGAAGAGAAGAAAAAATAGATGGTTTCGGTTTTTCATAGCAGTAGTAATAGTAGGATAACGGAAAAAAGGTAAGAGTATTATGGGAATTGCGAAAAGTGAACTATCTTTAGGTGAAGATTGCTTGAAAGCGTTATGGCCGACCTTATTAAAATATATGAAGATAACCCTAATCCAAAAGAAATAAAACGGGTAGTGGATACATTACGTGGCGGTGGTTTGGTGATTTACCCTAGTGACACGGTATATGCCTTGGGTTGTGATATTACGCATAAAGGAGCTTTGAGCGTATAGCCAAAATCAAAGGTGTGAAGTTGGAAAAGGCAAATTTGTCCTTTATCTGTAAAGATTTGAGCAATTTAAGTGATTATGTAAAGCAAATAGATACTAGTACTTTTAAATTGTTGAAACGTGCTTTACCAGGGCCTTATACTTTTATTCTTCCAGGAAATAATAATCTCCCCTCTGTTTTTAAAAAGAAAAAGGAA
>JAESTG010000145.1 GCA_016763715.1 Flavobacteriaceae bacterium | reverse complement strand
TCTCCATCACCATCCACATCTGCACTTTCAATATCCATAGAATTAATAGAAGTATTGGCTACGGGGATATTGCCATTTGATGAAATGAAATAAGGACCCTGAGCCGATAATTGACAAAAGGAGATGATTGTAAAAAAAAATGGGAGAACAAAATATTTCATTAGGGGTTTATTCTCAAAAATAGAAGAAATTATTTCTAATTTAGAAAAGGATATGTTAAAACCAATGAAATTTTTAAATAATTAAAATTGCCAAATGAGGATACGACTGCGTTTGTTTCCTTGTGACATCAAAATAGTTTTATGTGTTGCCTGCAATTTATCTAATTGTTTGTAAAATTTATTAAGATGCTCTTTCTTGGAAACCAGAGTTGTGAACCAACCAACCTGATCTTTAACCGCTACACTTTGTTTAATCATTCTTTTTATGAATAGGGCTTCACCACCATTACACCACAGTTCGTTAGCTTGACCGCCAAAATTAAGTGTAATCTCTTTTTTGCTTTGGTTGTTCTCCTCTAAATTCTTTAGTTTACGTAGTGTTCCTTTGGTCGCTGCTTCAGCTGAAGTGTGAAAAGGCGGATTACACATTGTAAATTGGTAATAATCTCCTTCATTGATAATCCCTTCAAAGATTTGAGCATTGCTGGTTTGATGCTTTATTTCTACTTTATTCTGAAGTGATTTAGTACTGTTAACATTGGCTTGAGCAGAAATGACAGATTGTTCATTGATGTCAACTCCCAACATTTCCCATCCGTAAATTTGAGCTCCTAAAATGGGATAGATACAGTTTGCACCCATACCAATGTCTAATCCTTTGACAATAGAGTTGTTGTTATTTTCAGAAACTAAAGTCTCCGAAAGCAATTGCTCAATATGATGAATGTAATCGGCTCTACTAGGAATAGGAGGGCAGAGATAGCCTTCAGGAATGCTCCATTCTTCAATGCCGTAATGATGCTTTAAGAGAGCCTTGTTCAAATGGAATACGGCATCGCTCTTAGAAAAATCAATGGTTTCTGTTCCGAAGTTGTTTTTAAAAACAAATTCTTTAAGTGGAGGATGCGATTCGACTAGGGCTTGAAAATCGTATGGAGCGCTGTGTATGTTATTTGGATGCAAAGGTTAGTTTTAATCCATAAAGGTATGGGTTTCTTGGTTGGTGTAAGTGAAGTATGGAGAAAGAGGCTCAAAAAAAATTCCTTACTGTCTGCAGCAAGGAATTTTAACGAAACTTAGAAATGTGATAAAGATTATCTGGGAAGAAACTACGAGTCAGGTTTTGCCTATAAGAAAGTGATAGTGGAATAAAGACTGCACATAATCAAAGGCAATGAAGAAGTTCAGGCCAAAATTAATGGAATTATTAACAATGGAGGGAGAATTCTCCCTCCATTGTTATAAAAGAAAATAACTATTTTTTAATGATCTTTTTGGTTACTAGACCAACATCTGTATTTATTTTTAAAAAATAAATACCTGAATCAATATTTTCCAAACTTATTTCGATGCTTTCTAGACGTGAACTTTCGAAATCAATTATTTGCTTACCTTCTAGATTATAAATATGAATAGATAAAATCTCATTATTTGGAGAAGAAAGAGTTAATATGTCTCTCACTGGATTTGGATACACTCCAACCTCGACCAATTTATCATCACCTATGGCTAAAATTTCGTCGCTGTAAATAGCTTGAAGTCCATTCGAATTTGTCAAAGTCAATGTTTTTTTACCTCCATCGACTTCTATTGTATAATCAAAACTATTAGGGGGGAAATCGGCATTAAAAAAATCATAAAAGTATAAATTTTGATATGCTTCGTTCTCATTAAACTCACAGCCAAATATTCCTGTTGAACAAGAAATTAGGGTAAAAGATTCATTTCCTCCATTAAAATCTATATCACTACAGCCGTGGCTATCACAAACATTAGTATTAAAATCAACCAATGATATATCCATCGGAATAACGGTCGCCTCTCCCTCTTCTCCAGGTGGATGAAGCTCCTCACCAGTCATAGAAATATAGTCTAGATACCAAGTGTTATCCAGTAACTGTGGATCTTGTGCAAAGGATTGCATGGTACAGAGGATTGACAGTATTAAAAGCAAATTTTTCATAGCTTATTGTTTTACTAGCGTTTGAGAATTTTGAATTTCTCCAGCACAAATCAAGATTACATTATATAGCCCCGCTGCAAAAGAGGTTACATCTATCGAAGTAGAAGCTTCATCTGTATCTAATATGTAGTTATCACTACTTCCAGTAAGTGTGTTTACGACCATAAGATACGCAGAAGTTGCACCATCTGCAAGATAATGAACTGTCACTTGAGAAGTTGTAGGGTTCGGCACTAGGCTTCCAAGATTATAAGGATTTACCGTCACTTGTACGTTGTCATAATCCTTAAAACCATCGATGTCTGATACAATTTCCAACAAATATGTCATAGTGATATTAGGAGTAACCGTAAGATCAGTTCCTGTGTAAATAAGATTACCTTCAGGGTCGTACCAGTTATAGGTAGCCACCTCATTTATATCTTCTGCGGAAATAGTCACAGACTCGTTTATATCTATTTCCTCATCACTACCAGCATCAGCCGAAAAGGCATCTCGAGGTTGTTTTCGTATTTCAAACGTTTCTCCACCAATGACCTCATTAGTCACGGCATCACGCTGTATTAAATGGTACACATATTTGGTCTTATCGGTCATCTGATCTGTAAGAAAATTAAAACTTATTGTGACCGGCCCAATTTCGTTGGGTGCAAATTGTAAGTTTTCAATGAGTGCTTGGTCATCTTCGACAATTACCTTGTTGACTTGTCCGGTCGATGCAAGGTTTGTCGAGGCACTCCCACCGCTATCCCAGGCATTGTATGTGATATCATCTAAAGTAATAGAGACTTCAGCCTCGTCGTAGATTGCTTTACCTGCTTCTCCAGTTTCTTTAACCAACTCAAGGTTAAAAGCATGGGCTTGGTCAAAAGGGTTACCGACAGCTACCGAATGATTCAGGAACATAAGAATATTGGAGGAGCCATTCCGCATGCGGGATGGTTGGAATGGATCCAATGCCTCACACTATGAGATACTTAGAGATAAAATTAGTGTCATTGTTTTTGCCAATATGGACGAACCCGTAGCAGAACAATTGGGTGCAGGCATACTCGCTTTTATAAGGAGGAAAGAACCTAAAACTCCAACCTTACCTGCAGTGCAAAAAGTGTACAAGGAGTATCAAAGTCAGGGCATTGGCTATGTCAGAAATCATTTTGAAGAATTGATAACCAATTTTCATCCTACAGATCCAAAATCGTTGATATTAAATCAGATAGGGTGGGTATCTTAATGAAAATAAAATACTAGAAGCCTTAGAGGTGTTTCATCTAAATACAGAGTTTTTCCAGATGACCCTAATGTTTGAGACAGTTTGGGAGAAGTATACTTTAGAAAAGGAGACCGAATTAAAGCGCTAGAATACTATAGTAAGGCTTTGGTATTAGATCCAATGATGCCAACCGTCATTGAAATGGTCAAAAAACTTCAGGAATAATGATGTCTTAACTGATGAAGGCTATTCGTTTTTCATAGATGGCCTTTCAATTTTTGGTATTTAGGTATTCAACAGTCTTGAAAACCCTATTTTTGCAACAAATTATAAAAATGGAGTCTTTCGAGGAGTTTAATATTTCCAAACAACTACACTACGCGATAACCGATTTGGGCTATGAAAAACCTACGCCTATTCAGACCAAGGCGTTTCCTGTTATTATGAGTGGAAAAGACATGGTGGGTATCGCTCAGACTGGTACTGGAAAGACGTTCGCTTATATGCTGCCGCTGTTGCAAGGACTAAAATTTTCAAAGGAGATACATCCACGCATTCTTATTATTGTTCCCACTAGAGAATTAGTTTTACAAGTTACTTCGGAAATAGAAAAGTTCGGAAAATATTCATCCGTTCGGGTTGTAGGTGTTTACGGAGGTACCAATATCAATGTACAGAAACAAGAAGTTGCACAAGGAGCCGATGTTATAGTAGCTACACCTGGTCGCCTTTATGATCTTACATTGAGTAGAGCACTTCAGTTGAGATTTATAAAAAAATTGGTCATTGATGAAGTAGATGTCATGCTGGATTTGGGGTTCCGTTTTCAACTGACTAATATTTTCGAACTGCTTCCCAATCGACGGCAGAACATCATGTTCTCCGCAACGATGACCAATGATGTAGCTGTACTTATTCAAGATTTCTTTATGGCACCGATAACAGTATCGGTTGCGATTAGTGGGACGCCTTTGGATAATATAGATCAATATTGCTATGCAGTTCCAAACTTTTATACAAAAGCTAACCTTTTGTGTCATTTGCTTAAAGATGCAGATGTGTTTAGAAAAACTTTGGTTTTCGTTTCCAATAAGAAAAGTGCCGATTTACTTTTTGAGGAACTAGAAAGACAATATGGTGATGAGGTGGCGGTAATCCACTCTAATAAAACGCAAAACTATAGGCTTCGCTCTATTGAAAATTTTAATACAGAGAAAACCAGAGTGTTGGTCACTACCGATGTAATGTCTCGCGGATTGGATTTAGATCGAATTTCTCATGTAGTTAACTTTGACACGCCGTTGTTCCCTGAGAACTATATGCATCGAATTGGAAGAACTGGACGAGCAGAGAAGGAAGGTGTTTCCTTTTTGTTTTATTCTGAAAAGGAACTAGATGCCAAAGAAGCTATTGAAAACTTAATGAATCTTGAGATTACGAAGAATGAACTTCCTGAAGATTTAGAAATTGCAACAAAGCTCACTCCTGATGAGCAACCAAAGATATACGAGCGAAATAACCCTATTAAAAAGTCGATGGATGAAGCGTCTGGTTTTCATGAAAAGAAAGCTAAAAATGCCAAAACAAATCAAGGGGGCTCTTATCAACGTATTATTAAAAAGAAGTATAAAAAGGCGAAAACAAAAGGCGACAAGAATTACAATAAGCGTAATAAAAAGAAATAGTTACGATTGGTAGTATGGTATGTAGATTGTGTTTCACGATTTGACCTTAAAAAAATAGTTTGCATTTTTTTTGAAATAATTCGTTTATACCCTATGAAAGGGTGTAATTTTGCAAACCTTATAATTGGATCGTATGGCTGAGATTTCAACTGGATTACAAGAAAGAAAAACAGACAAAGAACTCTACAGCTACCAGCTGGGAGCAATTAGTCAAATATTTGAAAAGTTTGAATCAGCACCACCAGATCATCACCTCTTATACCAATTACCTACTGGAGGAGGGAAAACAGTTATTTTTTCTGAAATAGTTCGTCAATACCTAAAGAATCATAATAAGAAGGTATTGGTAATGACCCACCGAATTGAATTGTGTCGTCAAACTTCGGACATGCTTACGAGTTTCGGTGTAATTAATAAAGTGGTAAACAGTACCGCAAACCTTGATGATCAGGCACAGTACAGCTGTTTCGTTGCTATGGTCGAAACCTTAAATAATCGATTGAACGATGGTCAGTTAGATATTTCTAATATAGGGTTGGTGATTATTG
>JAESTG010000002.1 GCA_016763715.1 Flavobacteriaceae bacterium | reverse complement strand
TGTTCCATTCCCTACATTATCATGTAATCCAGCAAGTCCGCATCCATTTAAATCGCAGTTAACGATTGTCACATTATCTGCAATATCAAATCCAACAACCCGTCCTGAACAATTCTGCCCTTCAGCTTCTCCTGGCATTAAATGCATCATGTGTAAATTATCTACCACTATATTATTTCCTGAAACCCACATCACATTATCATATAAAACGTCTATCAATAATGACACGCCTTCTTCCCCTTTTACAATTACATTTTCTCCTTGCAGCCAAATTCCACTATCATTAATATATCGTCCTGAATCAATCATAACGAAAACATTTGATCTACTTTCTCTAAAATATTCAAACGGATCCTTTATTTCGCGTGATAGTCCAATGAAAAATGTGTCTAAAGAAGATTCAATAAAATGATGATAAGGAGCTGAAGTTTTCCAATCAGGAATGGCCGATTCAAAGGCTATTGGTATGGATTCTTCCATCAATGAATCTATCTCAATTGGGATAATTGTGTCAATTGTTTCATCCAAGTGAATTGCATCTTCAACTGTATCATTTTCATTTTGGCAAGCAAAAGATAATCCTAGAACTAAAATCAAGATGAAGTGATTTATATTTTTCATGAATTCGACAATTAGGCCTGCAAGATACTATTATTGAATTCTTTAATACAAGAAAATCAATTCTTAAAATTGATATTTAATATTATTTAGAATCCTTATATTTAATTTCCCACAGAAAAATGTCCAATTAAATAAAGGCTACCCGTCTTACGATTATAAACAAGTAATTATATAATATGAAATATTCAATAGAACAACTCTTTCACATTGATGCCGATCAAGAGAAGGTATTTACCGCATTAACGACAATGAATGGCTTAAAAAATTGGTGGACAATTGCCGCCGCAGGTAAGCCCGAATTAAATGGAGAGATTCAATTTAATTTTGGTGATTTTATTGGACCTAGAATGCGTGTTACCACAATTGACTCTAATAAAAAATTAGTTTGGACTTGTATTGAAAGTGCGCAAGGTTGGTTAAATCATCAGTTCATTTTTCAATTGGATGAGAATGAAGGAAAAACACGAATCAGATTTAGACATGAAGGTTGGGATGAGCAAAGTGATTTTTATGCGGCATGCAATTTTAGTTGGGGAAGATATTTAGAAAGTTTAAGACAATATTGCCAAACTGGCAAGGGCGAAGCGCACGGTTCAGAAGGACATAGAAAATAATTTAATAAAATGTCCTAATCTAAAAAACTAAATCGTCTTATAGATAATAGAACAAGAAAAACAGAAAATAACATGAAAGAATTTTTATACATAATAAGAGGAGGTCAAGAAAAAATGATCAATGCCTCACCAGAATATTTACAGGAACACATGCAATTATGGTCCGAATGGATGGGCGGAATTGCAGAAAAGGGACAATTAGTTGGAGGGCAACCTTTAGAATATGCCGGAAAGACGCTAATTGATAGCGGAACAAAAATCATTGACCGTCCATTAGCAGAAGGAAAAGAACTTATAGGCGGTTATATAATCGTAAAAGCAGAAACTATGGATGATGCTTGTGAAATTGCCAAAGGTTGTCCTGGCTTTGAACATGGTACAACACTTGAAGTTCGAGAATTAGCGGCAATGTAAATCAGTAAATTTTTAACAATCAAATATATATCAAAATGAAACAATTTTTAGTAAACTATTATTCGTCTCCAGCAGCAATGGAAAAAATGGCAAACTCTACTCCAGAAGAAATGCAAGCAGGTATGAAACCTTGGATGGATTGGAAAGATGAAATGGGAGAAAACTTAATTGACATGGGAACGCCATTAATGCCAGCACAAGTTGTTGGAAGTGATGATGCGGCTGTGGCAAAAGCATCAGGCTATTCAATTATTCAAGCGGCAGATATCAACAGCGCAAAAACAATGTTGGCAGAACATCCACATTTAAAATGGGATAGCGATTCTTCAATCGAAGTTTCAGAATGCATGCCAATGTAATTAAAACAGATTCTATGACTACATTTAAGCTGTAGATGGAATCAAATGAAGTACATATTAAAATTGACCATCTTTTCAGGCAAGAATCTGGAAAGATGGTTTCTGTTTTAGTCAATATTTTTGGCTCAAGCAATATTGAACTGGCTGAAGACGTGGTGCAAAACACATTAATTAAAGCCTTGGAAGTATGGAAATATAAAGGAATCCCTGACAATCCATCAGGTTGGCTATATCGCGTAGCAAGAAATAATGCCTTAGATATAATTCGGCGTGAAAAACGTAGTGAGTTATTTGACTTTTCTGATCCTAAACGGCAATTATTAACATCTGAATATACCCTTCCCGCAGTCTTAAATAACTTTTGGGAAACAGAACAAATAGAGGACGATTTTTTAGGAATGATGTTCGCTTGCTGCCATCCGGAAATCTCCAAAGAAAACCAGGTTACTTTTATTCTTAAAACATTATGTGGCTTTAGCACCAAGGAAGTGGCACGCTCATTCATCACAACGGATGACATCATCTCGAAACGGATTTATCGGACAAAAGAACACTTTAGAAAAAATCAAATTTACCCCACAATTCCGACCGGAGAAGAGCTTGAAAGTAAGCTGGGCGTTATTTGCAGTGTTATATATTTAATGTTTAATGCAGGTTATAGTGCCAGTCATAATAATATGGAAGTGCGAGAAGAAGTGATTTCTCAAGCGCTATTTTTAGGCAAGGCTTTATTGGACAATAAAAAAACTAATTATCCTGAGGTTTATGCGTTAATGGCCGTGATGTGCTTTCATTCTGCTCGATTAAAAAGTCGTTCTTCAGATCAAAATGAACAGGTTTTATTGGCTAATCAAGACCGCACTAAATGGAATGTTGAACTCATTAATTTAGGACTTTCGTATTTGGTTAAAGCCAATGAAGGAAACCGCATAAGCATGTATCATTACGAAGCATTTATTGCACGCGAACATTGCATTTCGCCCAATTATGAAGCCACAAATTGGAATGCAATTTTGTCTGTCTACGATCAAATGTTGACGCATAAATTTGATCCAATCGTTTATTTAAACCGTACGTTGGCATTAATGGAACCCGAGGGGCCAAAAAAAGCTTTAGTCGAAATGAAAAAGGTTGCTGAAAATAAACACTTAAAAAAGTATTCACTTTACCATGCCGCATTGGGAGAAATCTATCTAAGGTTGGATAATCATCTAAAGCAATTCAGTATTTAAAAGAAGCCATTTCTTTTACGAATTCACCAACTGAAAAAGCCTTTCTTCAAAAGAAAATTAAAGGATTGAGTCCTACGCTTTCTTAAAAAATCGCATGACGTAAAAAGCCACTACTCCGCCAAAAAGAGGCGATAAAACATAAACCGTTAAGAAACTAAAATTGATTATTGGGAAAGCAGCTTCTCCCCACCCACTTAAATAAGCGAATATTCTTGGCCCAAAATCACGCGCTGGATTTAGCCCTGCTTGTGTATATGGAGCAACAAAGCATATGATTAATGTTACGGTTAAACCAATCAATGGTGGGAGTAAATTTTTGTTCATTTTTTTTAAATGCTCTAACCAAAAAATTACTGCAACTAAAATAAAAGTACCTAAAGCTTCCATTGCACAAGCCAAATAAACTGATACGTTCAACTGATCCGCATAACCTGGATTTGGAAAAAACTCGCCAAACATCATGGCAGTATTTTGGGACATTAAGGTTCCGCGAACAATGTCATTTGTAGCTTCGAAAACAGCAATGTCAGCACTTAAAAGTGCGTACAAGGCAGTAGCAGCAACAAATGCTCCAATGGTTTGACTTATTGTAAATAATAGAAATTTCGAAATGGAAATATGTCCTGCAAAAGTTATGGCCAAACTTACGGCGGG
>JAESTG010000144.1 GCA_016763715.1 Flavobacteriaceae bacterium | reverse complement strand
TTGGAGTGGTGTCCTTCCTAAAGGAGAAAGTGAAATGCTCAATAGGCATATTAAAAATCATCATATAGACTTGCGCTTGGGTATGAACCTCAAAGAAATACTAGCCGATGAATATGGTCATGTACGAGCAGTAATCATTCCAGAAACAGGCGAAGAAATTGCTTGTGATTTAGTAGGACTTACTGCTGGTGTATCTCCAAACATTGACTTCTTAAAAGAAAGTGGTCTCGAATTGGGAAGAGGTATAAAAGTAAATCCACTTTTAGAAACTAACATAAAAGACATCTATGCCATTGGTGATTGCGCAGAACAACATGAAGGCATCAACGGCAGACGTCCTATTGAAGCGGTATGGTACACAGGACGAATGATGGGCGAAGCACTTGCCCAAACTATCTGTGGTAATCGAACAGCATACCAACCAGGGCATTGGTTTAATAGCGCTAAATTTCTCGATATAGAATATCAAACCTATGGCTGGGTATTCGCACAGCCACGTGAAAACGAATCTCATTTTCATTGGAAACATGAAGACGACACTAAATGCATTACCATTTGCACTGAAGTATCAACTGGTAAATTTTTAGGAATTAACACCTTCGGAATTAGAATGCGTCATGAAGTTTTTGATCGTTGGCTAACAGAAGAACGGGGCACCGACTATGTTATTGAGCATTTAAAGGAAGCCAATTTCGACCCCGAATTCTTTAGAAAATTAGAAACAGAAATCCATTCTGCATATAATAACCAAACCGTAAACGCCTAAATATATGAGTACTATTCAACGAAATATGTCTCTTACTGGAGACGCTTCCAATTATTTAAATCCAACTCAAAGGATTGCAACGGTTATTGGTATCGCAGGATTAGCTATACTCGTGTTGTCATTATTCAATGACTTCTCAAATAATGGTCTTTGGCTAACCATTGCATTAGTCTCTATTGCAGGAGGGATTTTACTTTTTGCCAAAGGGTCTTACCAAGGAAAGTTAGCTGGCATCAAAAATCATGGCGTCTGGTTTAAAAGCGTTTCTAACCGTGGGTTTTGGGGCTGGATTGTGGGTGTAACGCTCACTGGGTTTTATATAATCCTTTACTTTTATGAAGGTTTATTAGGCCTTAGCGAAACTGGAAACACAGGTCTTGTAGGTCTTTTTGACCCATTAAGCCGACTCCTAAGTGGCAACCCTGCTAGCCAATGGTTTGTTTACGGAACACTTTATACATTGGCCATCCTAACATTTGGGGTTAGGTTTATTTGGAAGTACCGTCATAATAAATATGAGCAATTGCGTACTGTAAGCGTCATGTTTTTTCAAACGGCTTTTGCTTTTATTATTCCTGAATTGATGGCACGACTCAATTCGGATAACTTTTCGCTACCCTACAACGACTTAAAAAATATGTGGCCATTAAACTATTACGCTTTTGATAGTTGGCGCGTGGATCAATTCATCAATGCCCAAACAATGGGGCTAATGTTTTTAATCTTTGCTATTCTATCTATTTTTGTGGTCTCTCCTATCCTTACCTATAAATATGGAAAACGATGGTATTGTTCTTGGGTATGTGGTTGTGGCGGTTTGGCTGAAACTGCAGGAGACTCCTTCAGACAGCTAAGTGATAAAAGTATGAGTGCTTGGAAATTTGAGCGATGGATGATTCACTCCGTATCGGTTTTCTCCATAGTAATGACCGCTGCCGTAGTAAGCACTTATTTAGGTTATGACTCGACCAGGTATTGGTTTACAAAAAATGTATTCCTCATTAGTCTGGGAGGGTTTCTCACCCTATTATTTGCTGGAATTATCTACTTCAAAAGAAAAGAGTTGAACAAAACCGCTATGAAAGGTGCTTTAGGCGCATATCTTATTACTATTGGGTTTTTGGTGTTTATTTCTTTCTTTAATTTAAATGAAATTAAGATAAATGCATCATACTTCTCGTTTGGATTAAATACAAATGTATACAGTTTGGATGCATCACTACGTACTTTTTACGGCTTCGGAATTGGTTCCATATTCTCAGGTGTAATTGGAACTGGCTTTTACCCTCTTTTAGGAAATCGAGTTTGGTGTCGTATGGGATGTCCTATGGCTGGTATACTTGGAATTCAGCAACGCCTATTCTCAAAATTCAGGATTACTACCAATGGTGGGCAGTGTATCTCTTGTGGAAATTGCTCTACTTATTGCGAAATGGGAATTGATGTTCGCTC
This sequence comes from Flavobacteriaceae bacterium, assembly GCA_016763715.1. Next base: position 2,271 of record JAESTG010000144.1, on the reverse strand, counting down.
ATATGCACAAAAAGGTGAGAACATTGTACGTGCAAGTTGCGTAGGATGTGGTGTCTGTTCTGCGGTATGCCCAAGAGGTGTGTTGAAACTGGAAAACGGCCCATTAGAAGGGCGTATTGACGGCAACGAAGTTTTGTTAGGAAATGATGTAAACTTAATGGATTTGGTAAATCAAAAATAAATGAACCTATCAAATAGATCATAATCCAATTGATATAAAACCTTTCGGACATTTAATTCTTGAAGGTTTTAATCGAATGGAGTTAGGAAGCCAATAAGCCTTCGTCTAAAAGAAAAAGATTTTTGATTATGAACAAAGCACTTACTTTTTTAATTTTCTTCGGAATTGTGACGTCCATGGTATCTGCTTCAGAGCCATGTCTTTTAGAAAGCAAGAAAATGTATTCGAAAGAATATTACCACAACGGACAAATTAAAGCCGAAGGTTGGGAAATGGGGAATATGAAAATGGGGTATTGGAAATTTTACCATATCAATGGGAAACTTGTTTCCGAAGGGCACTTCAAAAAGAACAAAAAAAATAAATATTGGCATTTCTATAACGAAAAAGGAGAACTAACTAAAGAAGGACATTACCTCATAGGAAGTGCCGAAAATTGGTGGATTTTTTACGATATTGCAAACGCAACAACAAGTAAATTTCAGTACAAAAACAACAAAAAAAACGGGTTCTGTTTACGTTATAAAAAAGGGAAGTTAATTAAGACCGAAAAATACACCAACAATATAAAGGTTGGAGAATGGACTTCATACATTTCTTTTAAACGTGACAATCCCGGAGTTTCATTTTAATGAATCCTATCGTAAAAGTTATTATTCCAGCCTATAATGAGGCTGCTTCTATTGGAAAAGTTATCGGTGATATTCCCAGCATAGTTTCCGAAATTATTGGGGTAAGCAATAACTCGACAGACGATACAGAGGACGTCGCACGGAAAGCAGGCGCTACTGTTTTGAGTGAACCCAGAAAAGGTTATGGCCATGCATGCTTAAAAGGAATGGAATACTTGGCAGCTTCAACCCATTTTGGCAACCACAGTAATTCTGAAAGTAATACAACTCCAATTGTTGTCTTTTTAGATGGTGACTACAGTGACTATCCAGAGCAACTTACGGAAATAATAAAACCCATTATCGAAGATCAAAAGGACTTCGTAATTGGAGCAAGAAATAAAGACTTAAGAGAAAATGGTTCCATGACAGGGCCGCAAATTTTTGGAAACTGGTTGGCCACATCACTCATGAAGCTCTTTTTTAGATCGACATTTACTGATCTTGGACCATTTAGGGCCATCCGCTATGATAAATTACTAGCACTCAACATGGAAGATAAAACTTATGGGTGGACAGTAGAAATGCAACTAAAAGTGCTCCGAATGAAATATTTATACATGGAGATACCTGTAAAATACCGAAACAGAATAGGTGTTTCAAAAGTTTCTGGGACCATAAAAGGTGCTATCTTTGCAGGCCTAAAAATATTAGGTTGGATTTTTAAATACAGTTTTAAAAGATGATTTGGGAAACCGCTGTTATTATTGTTTATACCGTCGCTCTAGCACTTATTTTTATGTATGCTTTGGCGCAACTCAACCTACTCTTTAATTATTTACGCGCTAGAAAAAAAATAGATGATTGCCCAAAATTTGACTTCTCCAACGAAGATGAAATTCCTTATGTGACCATCCAACTCCCAGTATACAACGAACTCTACGTAATGGAGCGTTTACTCACCAACATTGCAAAAATTGATTACCCAAAGAATAAATTAGAAATACAAGTATTAGATGACTCCACGGACGAATCTTTCGAAAGTACTGCTAAGCAAATTAAAGAATTACAAGCGACTGGTCTAGATATTCAGCATGTGACACGTGAAAATCGTACTGGGTTTAAAGCAGGAGCCTTAAAGGAAGGCCTCAAAACTGCCAAAGGAGAATTCATCGCTATATTTGATGCTGATTTTCTTCCGAAAAAATCTTGGTTAAAAAACACCATTCCATACTTTAAAAGCCCTGAAATAGGGGTTGTACAAACGCGTTGGGGACACATCAACCGAGAATACTCTATTTTAACCCGCGTGCAAGCTTTTGCATTGGACGCTCATTTTACATTAGAACAAGTTGGCCGAAATAGCCAAGGCCATTTTATTAATTTTAATGGTACCGCAGGAGTTTGGCGTAAAGAATGTATCCTTGATGCTGGAAATTGGGAAGGTGACACTCTCACTGAAGATTTGGATTTAAGTTA
>JAESTG010000013.1 GCA_016763715.1 Flavobacteriaceae bacterium | reverse complement strand
TTAGTCTCTACCAATTGTGCTGTCGCAGGAGGTTAAGAATCACTTGTAGTACGAGGCTACTTTTTGTACTAGCCCTACCTCTGAGAGTTGAGCAATGCTCGTAGATCGAGTTGTATGAGGTATCACTTATAACAAGAAAGCAACCTATTGCCCATGATGTAAAGAATCGGCCCTTCACTGGTATTGAAAATCTCGGCAGACTGAAATACTATAGTGAAAATGACGGGGTGCAGAACCCGTTGAGATTGATTTCTCAAAACATAATAAGGGTGCCGCATGAGCTCAGTCGACTTTCTTCAAAATTTCGATGAACAAACTCGAGAACACGTACTTCAACTCTGCAAGAAACTATCTGATACAGAAGCAGACGTATTTATACTAATGGCTCGAAAAGCTACGTGCTTTTTTGATTGTTTAAAATCCTTGAACCTAGTTAATTTTTCAGGATATGTCACTTCAGAACGCATATTAGACATGGATTCTTCATGGCTGAAGAACAAAAAAGTATGCATTGTAGACGACAGCATAATTTCTGGAACAACAATATATAGAACCATCAAGATTCTTAATTCTTTAGAAGTGAAAGAAATATCTATTCAAGTAATAGCAACAAATTTGAAGTGGTTTCGCGAAGACCTTTTTAATGAATTTAGACAAGACTCAAAGTCTATTCTTAAAGCTCCCTATCTCGAATTAGAGGACGAAGAGTGCATAAGACTTTGCAAAACTATTGTTGAAGCAATTTCTATATCACCTCGCCCTTATGATGTTGACTTTCCATATGCCGTTAATCTTAAACTCAAAAAACGGAACTTGAATGGATATTGAGCTCAACATACTTCCTGAAATTCGACATTTCCAGTGCTGAACAATTAAAAAATGGGGTGAGTGCTTTTACATTAATTCCAAATAAAGTACTTACGCATGCGTTCTTCGACTCAATCGGTGTTCCAAATGAAGAATGCTGCCAACTCAAACTGCGACTATATGTTCGTGAATTGTCAAAAGATACTGTCGTTATTAGAGCTGTCCCAATTGCAATTGTCGGCGCACTAAACTTCGACTCAATAGACGAGTTGTTTCAGTCTATAGTCTCACACTTAGAACATTCTGAAAGATTCAGTAATGCGTTTGTGGAAACGAGCTCGAAATATAGACTAATCCAATTTGCATTAGCCAACTGTTTCGGAGATTTTTCATTTAGACTATTCTCGCAAGAGATACAACGCGATATTTACTTCAAAAACAACCCAGAAGCACTAAATTTGATCTTTAGCAAACCCAGCATAGAACTAGTAAATGAGCTTCTGGAAGTTTTACCCAGCATCAAGTTTGGCAAAATAAACATAGCCAATTCAGAGTCCACCCACGATGTAGACTACTCGCCAGAGAGTTTCGATTCTCAAAATACAGAAAGCATACTCGGAGCTCTTTTAGCCCCATTCACATGGCTTTACCACAACAAAGAGTTACCTTCCAGAGCTAAGGTAAAGGAAGATGGCGTACTAGCTATTGAATCCCAAGAAAACAACAAAACAGGCAGACTATCTACTGGTTTTTCATATTCATTCTTACTCAATATAGTTAAAGATGTTACTAAGCTTAATTCAAATCTTATTCTTCTGCCTTATCTCGACAAGCTAATTGATACTGGAGTAGTTGTACCCGTTACAATAACAGCGAGTGAACATATTTATCGAGGTTTTCGACATGGGGAAGACGTTGTATTCGGTGCGGAAGAAGAAAGACTTTCATATTTACTGTTGAAAGAATTTAGCAACGCACAAAGCAAGGAGCATCTAAACAGGTTGGAAACAGAGAGAATGCTTGTTCTGTTTCTTCAGATAGGCCTACGAGGGAATAATGCTTTCCTTGAACCTTACACCTCAGATACTAGAATCGCGGAAAATGCAAAAATTGCCAGTGTAAAATACTATTTACATGGCCCTATTGTTGTTCAAAATTCTAAATCTAGCAACGAAAGTGGAACACCATACCTCCAGAGTGATAAGACAAGTACCGGTCTAATTAGGCGCATTTCCTCTCCAAATCGCAACGATAGAAATCCCGTTTTTTACGATGTAAAGTCCAAAACGTACCACGTAAAAAACGAGAGTGAGTTACTTAAAGACTCCAATTCCAGTATCCAGCTCTTTGCGGATAAAGAATTAGAAGTTGTGAATCTTGGAAAAATGATGGGAGGATTAGTTGGGAACTTTCGCAGAAGAGCTCTCCTTCATTAGATCCGAACGAAGATTTTGTTGCTCTTACTGCTACCATTTCCCCCAAAACAATTATTGGCGCTCTCTCAGCTGAAATATACTTAGTAAAATTGAGATGGGAAGAACATTTTGGCCAACGTATGGACGCTTTAACATCACTCACCGTGCACTATGACGACTCTTTGGTATTGAGACAACGTCAATATCAAATAATTACTGCACTTAATAGCGGAAGGAAGAAGTTTCGATTTTTCTTGTCTGGAAGAGCTAATGACAAAATAGCAGAGATCGAAAAAATCTTCACTATCAAGAATCAAACAGATAACCTGCAAAGATGGCTAAGATATTGGCCAAAAGGCAGAAAATGGACGATTCAAAATGTGGATGAGGACGAATGGAAACTTATAATTAATTCAGGCATTTGGCTTATTTGTATGAGCACATATTCTTTACTAGTAGAATTGATTTGTATTCTAAACGACAAAAAGCTCTCCGATTCCATAGCAACTTCGGCAACAAAACAATGCCTTTCAGACTTACAGAACTGCAATACCGAGATTGTACGATTTATCGACAACCCTTTAGCCACACAAATTATTCCCCTCATAGAGGAGTCGATAATACAGATCGAAGAAGAAACCTTCTCTTACAATCAGCAGTCAGTATCAACTCTGATTGATAAGACTAACAAGCTACTAATTCGCTCCGTTAGTCTAATTGAGAAAGCAGAACTACTATATTCGGGTTATGGCGAAAAAGTAGATATAGTGGAATTCAATTATGCTGTTATCGTACAACTTAACCCTAAGAGCATGTCGAAAAATGAAATAAAAAATTCGATGTTTCGCATTACCGCATTCTTACATAAGTATTGCTTGGATGTTAAGAATAACAATAGAGACTCCTTCGATATAGATTTCATTCCAGACACGATGCTGGATTTACCAAACAGCATAGTTGTTATATCAACAGGGAATAGAAACAGTACATTTGCTGCCGAGTTGGCATCAACTACACTACTCAAATTTCAGGGTCGGCTCCCTTTACGGTGCCTGGTTTTTGCACAAATTCCCAGTGAGTCCAGGGTTCGAATAAAGAGTGCTCGACAAAAAGTCATAAGAACCGGGAGTTTTTGGGAATTTGTAAAGGAAATTTTCCATAAAATGGATAGAGCAGGTGACTCTACTAAACTCTACTGGACAACTGATAATACCGGCATGAACAGTGAGATTGACAAATTACCAGCAAAAGCCAGAAGCAGGTTTTTGAAACAGAAGGAATTTTCAGTACGAGTAAATGACAATTCATTGACAATAGGTGAAGCTGTGATAAAAAAGAAAAGCAAGAAAACTAGCGACAGATCCGTAATCAGTATGAAAAAAATAAAAAACTCCAACATCACTGTTATAGCCAATTCTTCAGATGTTACCTCAACTAGCAAATTGAATATTCGAGAGCGCGACCTAGAAAATTTTACTCGATTGCTAGATGAAGCAAAACTGCCCAAGGCGGATATAGAAGAACAAAAATCATGCCTGGATCTCGACGCGCCTGTGGAACAAAAGGGGGTTTATGGATCATCGACGAAAACATTTATTGGAAGGCTTGTTAACAAAAGCATCGAAGGGGGCTGGGATATTCCTTTCCAAGCAGCTGCGTCTGTTTTAGCTACGGCAATTAATGTTTATTTTGGCCTAGGCTAGATTATTTTTCCAAACCACAGTCATTTTCCAAAATCTGCGTAAATTAGCAAACTTTGAGCCCCATCTAAGGAATATTAATTTGGAATATACAGAACACCTAAATCTGATCTAATTCATTGTAAACCGATTGCGCTTAATTTTTTAATTCTACAGAATGGTATTTGTTCGATCCCAGCCCTACTTCGGCTTATATGCCCCATCGATATTACCCAGACTCCTAAGCAAGGCCCCTACTTTCTCGCCACGCAATTGTTCTTTAGCTTCCTTAACCTTCAAATGACTGTAGTGCCGTTCGATCATTTGAACACTTGTCCCCATATGCGTAGCCAGTGTATGAATGGCCG
>JAESTG010000143.1 GCA_016763715.1 Flavobacteriaceae bacterium | reverse complement strand
GGCACGCCGGCGCCGCGCTGATATTCAGAACGCACCGTGTGGCCAGGGCCTTTCGGCGCGATCATGAACACATCGAGATCGGCGCGCGGCTCGATCAGACCGAAATGCACGTTGAGGCCATGCGCGAAAGCCAGCGCCGCACCTTCCTTGAGGTTTTCATGCAGATGCTCGCTATAGAGCGCCGCTTGGCCTTCATCCGGCGTCAACACCATAAAGATATCAGCATCCTTGGCGGCATCGGCAGCAGCCATCACGGTGAAACCATCTTTCTCAGCCTTTGCCGCTGAACCGGAACCCGGCCGGTGACGATGGAGGTCTCGCTGTCGTGGTCGCCGATCATACTGGCACATTAGCAGAGCCTGGTACAGCCGCAATATTAGTGCCTCCAAAAGATGTTCCAGAATCATTGGGGATCCCTGGCCCTCTCAACAGAAAAGCAAAACCATCTCTAAAAGAAGAAGCACATTCAAAATCATTTTCATATTCTTCAGAAGCAAAAATAAAATCGAAAGAAATATCTGAAATAATAGGTATAAAGGTAAATTGAAATATAGTTGCGTTATTAGTAGACTGGTTATCTCCACTTTGCGCATCCAATATGTCCTTTAAATCGGGATCTCCTGGCCATACAATGAGATTGCCATTTTCATCGGTACAAGTACCTGAACCCGTAGTATTACTTGCATTATTAGGCCCCTCTGCATCTACTCCAAAACCGGTGGATAATATAATCCCTTCCTGAAAAGGAAAACTTGCTCCAGCAGCATTAAAATAACCCCAGCTTCTTCGGGATAAATCCCCAATTCCATCACAGTTCTCTTTAAGATTGGTGAATTCCACTTGAACACAATCTCCACCTATCAAAACTTCATTTACCAAATCTTCAGCAGAAAGAGCATTCAGGGGATTGGCGGGATCATTCACAACTATACTTTGCGAAATACTGATACTGACAAAACACAGTAAAACAGGGAGTATTAATCTTTTCATAAAGTAGGTCATTAAGTTGCCAAATATATTGAATACAATGGTTTTCTTTCTTAATTTTGCTAAAAAATGAGATAAATGGGAGATTTTAGCATTTCAATACAACCCACTAGTAACGAGAATATTGTAAAATTTATTGCCAATTCATTCTTAACTCAGGCTAACAGCTTTGAATTCAAGAATATAGATGAAGCCAAACCTAGCCCTATTGCACAACAGCTATTCTATCTTCCATTTGTTAAAACAGTCTATATCTCGCAGAATTTTATTGCAATAGAAAAATATGATATTGTGACATGGGATGATGTTCAAGAGGAAGTTGCTACTTCTATAGCAGAGTATCTAAATTCAGGGAAACCTGTAATTACGGAAGCTTTGCAAACAAACAAGATTCCAGTAACCGTTTATGCGGAAAGCACACCTAATCCAGCAGTTTTAAAATTTGTCGCGAATAAACCTTTGGCAACAGGTACTTTTGAATTTAAAAGTATTGATGATACAAAACACTCACCTCTAGCAAAGGATTTATTTGGGTTTCCTTTTGTTAAAGAAGTTTTTATTAGTGCCAACTACATTTCAATAGCCAAATACAACATTGCAGAATGGGAAGAAATCTCGATGGAATTACGAGAATTTATCAGAAGTTACATTGAAAATGGCAAGCCCATCTTAAATGATGAGATCTTAACAGGTAGTGATGCTTCCATTTCCGAACCCACTAATGATCCATCTACTGAAACAAATCAATCCTCGTCTCCTAAAGGACATACCGCTATTACAGATATTGAAAAAGAAATTGTATCCATATTAGATGAATATATAAAACCTGCAGTAGCTAGCGATGGGGGAAATATTGCTTTCGATTCGTTCGATGAGGCTACAAAAACTGTTCGCGTCATATTACAAGGAGCCTGTAGTGGCTGTCCTTCTTCCACAATCACACTCAAGAATGGGATAGAAACCATGCTAAAAGAGATGTTACAAGGGAAAGTAATGACCGTTGAAGCCATCAACGGCTAGTATTAAAATTCACAAAGACTTTTCTTGCATTATTTTACTACCTTTAAGTACATTAATTTAAAATCTATTAAAATGGCAGTATCAATAGTAATTGAAGTATTGGCAAACTCTAACGTAAGTTGGGAAGACGCCACACGTAATGCAGTAAAACACGCGGCAAAAAGTGTAAAACAGATAAGATCTGTGTATGTAAATGAGCAAAGCGCTAGTGTGGATGGCGACAGCATTACGGAGTTTCGTGTAAATGTTAAGATTACATTTGAAGTAAAATAAGACGTTACAATTCTTTTTATTCGAATACGCTTTTGAAATCTCAAAAGCGTATTTTTGTTTACCATTATTCCTTACTATGCGGCAATTGATTACTATTCTGTTTCTAGCCACTCTGCTGGCTTCCTGTACAACTACAAAAAATGAAAAGGTGAAAAATCAAGAACACACCAATGATTTAATTAATGAAACTAGCCCATACCTTTTACAACATGCACATAACCCTGTAAACTGGAACGGATGGAATGAAAAAACACTTCAGGAAGCTAAGGACAAAAACAAATTGATGATTATAAGCATAGGCTATGCAGCCTGTCATTGGTGCCACGTCATGGAACGAGAAAGTTTTGAAGATTCCACAGTTGCATCTGTTATGAATGCCAACTTCATTTCAGTAAAAGTAGATAGAGAAGAACGCCCTGATGTGGATCAAGTGTATATTAATGCAGTACAATTGATGACAGGAAGAGCAGGTTGGCCATTGAATGTCATTACCTTACCCGACGGTAGACCAATTTGGGGGGGCACTTATTTTCAGAAAAAAGAGTGGATTCAGGCTATAGGTCAAATTCAAACCTTGTATGAAGAAGACCCTCAAAATCTTATAGATTACGCTACACGATTAGAGCAGGGAATAAAAAGCATGGAACTAGTAACACTGAACACCAGTGATGTAAATTTTTCAGAATATGACACTAAACCTCTTATTAACAAGTTGAAAAGTGAATTTGACACTGAATTGGGAGGAACCAAACGTGTTCCTAAGTTTATGATGCCTAACAATGTTGTTTTTTGGTTGAGAGAGGCTGTTCAAAACAAGGACGAAAATTTAATGAAACAGGTCACGCTTACTCTGGATTTAATGGCATATGGAGGGGTCTATGATCATATTGGCGGTGGTTTTGCTCGTTATAGTACAGATAGAAAATGGCATATTCCTCACTTTGAAAAAATGCTTTATGACAATGCCCAATTAGTTAGCCTTTACAGCAACGCATATTCCGTCACCAAGAAACCACTATACAGAGACGTTGTAGAAGAGACACTATCATTTATTGCGCGCGAGATGACCAATCAGGAAGGTGCATTTTATTCATCCCTTGATGCAGATAGTGAAACGACAACAGGAGAACTAGAAGAAGGTGCTTATTATACTTATACAACTGAAGAGCTTCAAGAATTGTTAGAAGAAGACTTCGAACTCTTCAAAGCATACTATAATATTAATGACTACGGAATTTGGGAAGATGAAGGAAAATATGTGTTGATCCGCGACCAAAGTGACTCAGAAATTTTAGAGGCATTTCCAATTTCGGCCAGCTCACTTCAGCAGAAAAAGGAGCATTGGAAAGTGTTATTGCTTAACTTTCGAAACAAAAGAGCCAAGCCTAGATTAGATGACAAAACACTTACCTCTTGGAACGCACTTATGCTCAAAGGTTATGTAGATGCATATAAAGTATTTCAGAAAAAAGAATACTTGGACGCAGCTTTGTTAAATGCAGAATTCATTTCAGAAAAACAACTACAGATTAATGGAGCATTGTATCACAATTATAAAAATGGAGAAAGTACCATAAATGGATATTTGGAAGATACGGCAGCAGTGGTTCAGGCATTTATTGCCTTATATGAAGTTACCTTAGACGAGCAATGGTTGCAAAAATCTAAATTGATTACTGATTATGCTTTTGAAAATTTTCATGACATAGCGACTAGCATGTTCTATTTCACATCAAAAGAGGATGCTCAAATTGTAACCCGCACTGTACAATATCGTGACAATGTCATCCCAGCTTCCAATTCAATTATGGCAAAGAACTTATTTATACTCGCACATCATTTTGATGAAAAAAATTATGCATCAACAGCTGCTCAGATGTTAAAAAATGTTCAATCTGAAATGGAGCAATATCCAAGTGGCTTTTCAAATTGGCTTGACTTATTATCTAATTATCAATCCAATTACTACGAAATCGTGGTGGTAGGCAATGAAGCTCATGAAAAAATTCGTGAAATCAACAAATTATACTTACCTGGAAAACTAATAGCAGGAAGTACAAAATCAAGTAAATCTCCATTATTAGAAGGGCGATACCTCGAAGGTAAAACGTACATCTATGTGTGCGTAAATAATACTTGTAAACTGCCTGTCACTTCTAGTCAAACTGCAATGAACCTACTTAAGTAGACTTAAATTTGATAGAGGCTATAATTTAACTTGTAAATCTCATTTTTTACTCATTTTTAACATTCACCAATTCCTATATGTTATATATTCGCACGCTCTTGTACGTAAGAAACAGATTGTTTAAGGCAAAGTCATCTTAATTTATAAAGCACGACTCGATTTGTTTCGGAATGAAAGTATTTAGATTTAATTTTGACCTCATTACCCATTTAAAAAATGCATCCTATGAAAAATATTGTATCCCTTGTTTTGTTTTCCTTTTTGGCATTAACCTCAGCGTCATCTTTCGCCCAGATGGGTGTCGATGAAACTGAAAGTAATGATTTTCTTACAAACAAAGCAAT
>JAESTG010000045.1 GCA_016763715.1 Flavobacteriaceae bacterium | reverse complement strand
TCACTTATACTGGCTGTTTATGTTGGGTTTTTTACAGTAATTGAGGATCCGCATGGAACCGTTTCGCAAGTGTTTTCATTCATTCCATTTACTTCTCCTGTTGTGATGTTAATGCGTATTCCTTTTGGAGTTCCTATTTGGCAACAAATACTTTCGGTCGTGATTTTATTTGCTACCTTTATAGGGACGGTTTGGTTCGCAGCCAAGATTTATCGTGTTGGAATTCTAATGTATGGAAAAAAACCAACCTACAGGGAACTCATTAAATGGCTTAAATATTAAGTAGTGCAAGAAGACGTTTCAGACAAGATTACCGAAGTAGTTACTAAAGATATTTGGGGCACTATAAAAAGTGTTTTGGATTGGGGGTATTATTTTGGAGAAGGAGACCATAAAATACACATTAATATTGGTATATTATTTTTTGTAGCTGTCGCATTTTTTGTTACTTCCTTTTTACTAAAATGGGTACGTAGGTTGTTTACACGTAAGATGGACCACGGAGACACTCTTAAGTTTGTCAGCTTTTTCAAATTTATCAAATACGTTGTATACATCATCGTTGTTTTTTCGATATTGAGTGTTGCTGGAGTGAATGTAACTCCGTTCTTGGCAGCCTCTGCTGCGCTTTTGGTGGGTGTTGGTTTAGCACTACAGCAGATATTTCAAGATGTTATTGGCGGGATTTTAATTATGGTTGACAAATCGTTATTGGTTGGAGATATCATTGAAGTTGATGGGAAAGTTGGACGTGTGATTGATATTCGATTACGTACAACTAGGGCTCTTACTCGTGATGATAAAATTTTGATTATTCCCAACCATAAATTCATCAATAACACTATATTAAACTACACTCAAAATCATAAAACAACTAGAGAATTTGTATCCGTTGGTGTGGCTTATGGTAGTGACACCAAATTAGTTAAAGAGCTATTGTTGAATAGCGTTGCTAATGATAGTAGAATTTTAAAGAAGCCAAAACCATTCGTTGCCTTTCAAGATTTCGGAGATTCGTCTCTCGATTTTAGTATCTTTTTTTTCGTTTCGGATAGCTTTATAGATCCTTATATTAAGAGCGATATTCGTTTTAAAATTGATGCTCTTTTCCGCGAACACAAAGTAACTATTCCGTTCCCACAACGCGATGTTCATATTAAATATGGAGAGTCACTTCAGAAAATAGGGGGCAAAACTTAGATTTTACATCACCAACACAATTTAAATTATGTATTGGAGTTGTTTAGTGCTAGTTGTGGAAAAGTAAGTATCTTCCACCCTTGTTAATACGCCATTACTGAAATTTCATGAATACCAGCTTACGCACCTATTTTTATTCTGAATTTACTACGTCTACGTGTTTATTGTTATTCATGATGCTTGGTTTTTTTAGATTTGAAGTTAAGGGGCAAGTGACGGATCTTGCACGCTTGGAATACACCTACATTCCTCAGAAGGACTCTGATAACAAAGTGAGTCGATTTAGGGCTTTTATAAATTATCCTATAAAGTTAGGATGGGAGGGAAGCTTTATTGTTGTTAGGATTAGAGTATAGAAATTTAGATTTAGATTTTGAAGATTCAGTTCCATTCGATTTGGATGCATTGGGGAAATTTCAAATGTTTCGCACTTCAGTGGCTTTTACCTATAAAATGAAGAATGATTGGCGTTTGGCGGCTAATGCTGGGGTTGAGGTAAACTCTAATTTTGAAGGGAATTCTGTTATCAACGATGATCTCAATCTTACTGGGGCCTTGTTTTTTATCAAGGATAAATCTGGTGAAGGTGTAGAAAAGCCATCTCGATTTGTCATAGGTTTAAATTATTCAACAAACGCTGGGCGTCCATTTCCTATACCTCTTATCAATTATTATAGAAGATTTCGTCCTAATTGGTCTTATTCAGTAGGGACGCCAAAGACAAATGTTAAACATTCGTTGACTAAGAAGCAGAATATTCAGGCTTTTATTACTTTGGATGGATTTTACTCGAATATTCAAAATAATTTGGATGTTCATCATAGTGATGGCTCGATCACCACAGCCGAAAATATTTCTATGACCTTGGTTTTGGGAGGTGTAGGATATGAATATTATTTCACCAAAAATTTGGTAGCATACGTTTATGGGGGTCACACTTTTTATAATGAAATTAGATTGCGTGATGGAAGTCTAAATAGCCTTTTCAAGATAAATGAGAAAAATACGTTTTATCTTAGAAGTGGAATTAAATTTAAAATTTAAGCATGTCGAAAATATTAATAATTGAGGATGAAGCAGCCATTCGTAGGGTGCTTGTGAAAATTCTTTCAGAAGAAAACGATACCTATGAGGTTTTTGAGGCAGAAGATGGGTTAGTAGGTATTAACCTCATCAAAAAAGAGGACTATGATTTAATATTGTGTGATATTAAAATGCCAAAAATGGATGGTGTAGAGGTCTTGGAAGCCGTTAAGAAAATTAAACCAGAAGTTCCTATTGTAATGATATCTGGCCATGGGGATTTAGATACAGCCGTAAATACAATGCGTTTAGGTGCCTTTGATTATATATCGAAACCCCCAGATTTAAATAGACTTTTGAATACGGTTCGAATCGCGTTGGATCGAAAAGAGTTGGTTGTTGAAAATACCCGGCTAAAGAGAAAAGTGAGTAAGAAATATGAGATGATAGGGGAATCCTCTGCCATTACTTATATTAAAGATATGATTGAAAAAGTGGCTCCAACGGAGGCACGTGTTCTTATTACTGGCCCGAATGGTACGGGAAAAGAATTGGTTGCACATTGGCTTCACCAAAAGAGTGGGCGTTCTAAGGGGCCAATGATTGAAGTGAATTGTGCTGCTATTCCTAGTGAGTTAATCGAAAGTGAATTGTTTGGACATGTGAAGGGTGCTTTTACATCTGCCAATAAAGATAGAGCAGGAAAATTTGAAGCTGCCAATGGTGGTACTATATTTTTAGATGAAGTAGGAGATATGAGTTTATCAGCTCAAGCAAAAGTATTGCGCGCTTTGCAAGAAAATAAGGTGCAACGTGTGGGAAGTGATAAAGACATTAAAGTAGATGTTCGGGTGGTATCTGCAACTAATAAAAACCTCAAAAAAGAAATTGCTGATGGCAATTTTAGAGAGGATTTATACCATAGATTAGCCGTTATTTTAGTAAAAGTACCCGCCTTAAACGACCGTAGAGAAGATATACCATTGTTGATTGAATACTTTACAAAGAAAATCGCGGGCGAACACGGTACAGCACGAAAGGAATTTTCAACAAAGGCTATAAAATTACTTCAAGAATATGATTGGACAGGTAATATTAGAGAACTTAGGAATGTAGTCGAACGCCTTATTATTCTTGGCGGTAAAGAAGTGAGCGAAAGTGATGTGAAGTTATTCGCTACAAAGTAAAGAGCTACCCGTTTCCAGATAGCTCATATTTCTATTACTTTTCAGTTTTCCATTCGCAACTTGACAATCTGTTGAGCAAGTTGTTAGCCATTTCTTTTGCTTTTTCTACATAGAAAGCCTTGGTGGCTTCTAGGGTTTCTAACCCTAATTCATGTTCTGTTTTTAGATAAGAAGATTCGGTAAGAGGTTGTGTGTCTTTGCAACCCATGGTTTGTGTGAAATCATTAATAAGTGTTTCCAATTGGGTTAAATCTAATTCAGAAGCTAAGCGTACTTTTCTCTGTAGCTCTAACATTTCTTCCTTTTGTATCGCAATTTCTGCTTGAAGTTTCCTTTGTTCTTCAAGTTGGACTCTTAATTTTTCTTGTTGCTCGAGTAATTTTTGTTGTTGTTCTAATAATAGTTTTTCTTGAGCAAGAATATTACCTTCGGTTTCCTTCAATGCAAACGCAGGATCGGTCGCGCTACAGATATCTAATGCAATAATAATATCCTTCGCATTCTTCCTAGCTCGATTAACAAACATTCGAATAGCTTCAAATTTTTCTTTTTCCAATGCTTTGTCTAAATTGGTTAAAGCATCGTAACTCGCATTATTGGCATCCTGACAACCACATTTCTCTGTAGACAGGAGTACTTTTCTAATAGCGATTTTGGAACGGTTGGCGTACTGTTTTAGCTGTTCAACATTATTTGCCTCCATGGCAGTTTCGGCATGTTGATAGCCATAAGTAGCATCTTGGTACGCCACTTCGCATTCAACAGCGTAGGTGACTGTTGAGATGAGAGCAAAGAAAGCGATGAGTGTAATTGTTTTATTCATATGTTTTGGGGTTATAATAAGTAGGAAATTTCCTAATAAAAACCAAATAATGCAAATATATTGACCTTTAATATGTTAAAACTCTAATATATTGACTTCAAGTTCTGTTAAATTCATTGTGTAACTACCGTCTTTGATGTAATTATGCCAATGAAGCAATGCATTAAATAAAAGTCTATTCATGGAATCTTTTCTATCTTTAGACACATTCAAATTAGGAGGTAATGAATACAATACTTAGTTCTACATATTTAATTTCAGAAGATATTAAAATATCAGAATCTGTCACCAATGAGGATTTTGGAGCCTCAAAAAAAGAACTTGAAGCGGCTTTAGAAGATACGCGGGAGCGACTAGGAGATCTTCAGGATACGTTGTATGCACATGGTAAATATGCAGTTTTAGTGTGTTTGCAAGGAATGGATACCGCAGGAAAAGATAGTTTAATTAGAGAGGTCTTCAAGGATTTTAACGCTAGAGGTGTTGTTGTGCATAGTTTTAAGGTGCCGACAGATCTGGAGCGGAAACATGATTATTTGTGGAGGCATTATATTGCGCTTCCTGCTCGTGGTAAATTTGGGGTTTTTAATAGAACTCACTATGAGAATGTACTCGTCACTCGTGTTCACCCTGAGTATATTTTGGGGGAGAATTTACCGCAAATACATTCCGTGGACGATGTCAATGATGACTTTTGGGCAGATCGGTTTAAACAGATTGTGAATTTTGAAAAAACCATTGCTCAAAATGGAACGATAATCTTCAAATTCTTTTTGAATGTATCTAAAAACGAACAAAAAAATAGATTAATTCGTAGATTGGAGAAACGAAATAAACACTGGAAATTCTCCCCAGATGATCTCAAAGAACGAAAATTATGGGATGATTATATGAGATGTTATGAGGAGGCTATAAATAAGACTTCTAAACCTAACGCTCCTTGGTATAATATTCCAGCCGATAATAAACCAGCTGCGCGATTATTGGTAGCTTCCATTTTATTGGAAGAATTAGGAAAGTACAGTGACATCAAAGAACCTGAACTTGATGCTAAGTTGAAAGCTCGGATTGATGAGTTTAAACAGCAGTTGAACAACGAATAACTATCCTATTTATATATTTTAAAAGAATGAAAAAAACGCGACTATTTAGTTTCCTTGCACTATTATCTATCTCTATTAGTTTTGCGCAAAATGTCAACCAACAAGACTCTCTTACTATTCGTAGTTTATATGATATGGCTCTGCTTGACGGCAAAAGTTATGATTGGCTTGATGATTTGTCAACACAAATTGGAGGTAGACTTTCTGGTTCACTTGAAGCAGAGAAAGCTGTTCAATACACGAAAGAAGAACTTGATAAGTTAGGGTTGGATAAAGTCTGGTTACAGCCCGTAATGGTTCCTAAGTGGACACGTGGCATTCCAGAGTACGCTTTCATTGAAACTGCACCTGGTATTACTAGTGTGCAGGATATTTGTGCTTTAGGTGGCTCTGTTCCAACTCCAGCAGGCGGGTTAAAAGCTGAAGTGATAGAGGTCTCAGGTATTGAAGATTTAGAGAACTATGGGAAGGAGCAAATCGAAGGAAAAATTGTTTTTTATAATAGACCCATGCAAGCCAATATAATAAACACTTTTAATGCGTATGGTGGCTGTGTTAACCAGCGTTATGCTGGCGCTATGGAAGCCGCTAAATATGGTGCTGTTGGCATCGTTGTACGTTCTATGACACTTAGAGATGATGATTTTCCGCATACTGGTTCTATGAGCTATGGTGATTTACCATTAAATCAAAGAATTCCTGCATGTGCCATTAGTACCAACGGAGCTAGATATTTGAGTAATGCACTGAAGTTAAAATCGGATATAAAATTTTATTTCAAGCAAAATTGTAGAGTATATAAAGATGTTCAATCTTATAACGTCATAGGTGAAATTACCGGAAGTGAGTTTCCAAATAAATATATGGTTGTAGGTGGTCATTTAGATTCTTGGGATTTGGGGGATGGTTCACATGATGATGGTGCGGGATGCGTGCAGTCCATGGAAGTATTGCGGTTATTCAAAAAAATAAACTATCAACCACGCCATAGTATTAGAGTGGTGTTATTTATGAATGAAGAAAATGGTCTGAGAGGTGGTAAAAAGTATGCAGAAGAAGCTAAAAGAAAACAAGAAGAACACATTTTTGCTTTGGAAAGTGATGCAGGAGGATTTACGCCAAGAGGATTCTCTTTTGATACTGATGAGGCTAATTTTGCTCAAGTTAGAGAATGGGAAGCACTATTTAAGCCTTATTACATTACTTATTTTGAATTGGGAGGAAGCGGAGCAGATATTGGTCCACCGAAAAATGACAAGATGGTTCTTTCCGGTTTACGACCCGATTCTCAACGCTATTTCGATTACCATCACGCTGCAAATGACACTTTTGATGCAGTGAATAAGCGCGAACTGGAATTAGGAGGTGCTGCAATGGCAAGTTTGGTGTACTTATTTGATAAGTATGGGATTGTTAAGTAGTCTTTAATTGTTGTTAAGCGCCTGACATATATAGGTGTCTGCTCTTAATTTTATGTAAATCACTTTTTTATTCAGCCTAATAATTGATCAATTAATGGTAAGTGTTTATCGGCTACATAGAGTAAACTATTATCGGGAATTACCTTAAGGCATTCGGTATTAGGAAACAATTTGTATCTTTAGATAAGCGATAACCGCACTAACCCATGTTTAAATATACAACCATATTGAGATTGCCGTTGTTTGCGTTGTTATTGGTCTTTATTGTATCCAATAATAATGTCTATGCATTTGCCGGTAGTTTAGGTATGGATGCTGTGGTTCAAGATGAGTCAAATCCCTCTTTTGTATTTATGAAGGAGCAAGACCAAAGTAGATTTGAACAGGACTCTATTCAAATGTTTGAAGATATGGCCATTATAGCTGCACGGAATAATGATGTGGTAAATGCGAGTATCTATTTGGAAAAATACATAAAATATTCAGGGGACAATGGATTTTTAGATACTGCTTATTTTAAGCGTTTCGATGATGCCCCAGAATTTATAGAACTACAGCGTAAGTATTCTCTCAATTTTGGTTGGTTGAACTTCTTCTATTTGTTTTCAGCATTGATAGGCTTCTTTATTGGGTTCATGTTATTGTTAGGGAAAAAGAAGGATAGAACGGCAGCTATTTTAATTAGTATTTTTGTACTTGTCCACTCGGTATTTATATTTCATTTGTTTTTGTTCAATACCAATTTACAATTTAGAGCACCACATACTTTGCTTATGTCCTCTATCTTTTCATATTTATATGGACCACTTATTTACTTTTATTTCAAAAGAATTACTCTTACTTATCAATTCAGAAAAATTGATTGGTTGCATGCCATACCTACTGTTGTAATTATTATAATATCCATTCCACTTTTTATATTACCTGCAGAAGAGAAGTTGCGTATGATGTTTGAGGTAGGAACGGTTGATAAAATGCCATATTTAATATTAGGTTTTAGCACTAAGTTGTTATCCTTACTTATTTATGGATATCTAACACTGAGAGTTTATTTAAAAGCTAAGAATTACAGTTGGATTACTGAAGACGCCAGAAAATGGATTCGGAATTTAGTGACACTTACTCAGGTATACGTGCTATCATATTTTATTTACGGGTTTATCATAACGGACTTGATTCCAAGGTCGGATATTCTATATCACGTGCAGATTATAGCAATGGCTTCTATGGTATTATACATAGGTTATAAGTCTTATTTAATGCCGAATTTATTTACTTCCACCTTTGCCAAACACCAAGACAAGTATAAAAAATCTGGGTTAACCTCTAGTTTTTCTACTGAATTGAAGGAACAGTTAATGCAGCTTTTGGAAGTTGACAAGATTTATCGTCAAAATAATATTAGCTTGGCTATTGTGAGTGATCGATTGGGAACTACTCGTCACAATACATCTCAAGTAATAAATGAACATTTTGGTCTTAACTTTTTTGAACTAATAAATAGATATCGTATTGAAGAAGCTACAGAGATTTTGAAAAACGATAAAAATAAAAATTTGAATATTATTGATGTAGCCTATGAGGTAGGATTCAATAATAAAGTAACCTTTAATAAATCTTTCAGAAAGGTTCTATCACAAACACCTTCCCAATACTTGAGCTCATTAAATGTGTAAATGTTGAGTAACTTTTCTTCGGAAACGATAAGGTTGATAAGGCTTAACCTCATTATCATATATATATCATTATTTAGTTAATCATTACAAGTAAAAACATTTGATCAAAAAGTAAATGTAAACTAGTTTAGTTAATATATAATTTGTCCCGTAATTCCTTAGTTTGGTTGGTTTTTCGTTTTTTCTGGACAAATTTAAATCCGCCTCAATTCAATTTGAAGCGGATTTTTTGTTCATTAATTATCATAAACTTTTGTAAGAACCATCTTAGGGTTTTCTAACTTTGCTTAAAACGAGAACCAATCTTGCTTAGTCAATTCACTAAAGAGTTTCGATATAATGTAAAACTTGCCACTCCAGTTATTCTGGGGATGTTAGGGCATACCATGGTAGGTTTTGTGGATAATATAATGGTTGGGCAATTAGGTACTGCAGAGTTGGCTGCTGTTTCTTTAGGAAATAGTTTTATGTTTATTGCAATGTCTTTGGGGATTGGTTTTTCTACTGCCATTACTCCTTTGGTAGCTGAAGCTGATAGTGAGGGTAATTTTGCAGTTGGTAAATCCTCCTTTAAGCACGGATTGTTTCTTTGTACCATATTAGGTATTGCGTTGTTTCTAATGGTGTTTTTCGCTAAACCTCTCATGTATTTGATGAAGCAGCCTGAGGAAGTGGTGCAACTAGCGATGCCTTACCTCAATTTGGTTGCGATTTCTTTAATTCCATTAATTGTTTTTCAGGCATTCAAACAATGTAGTGATGGACTCTCAATGACCAAATACCCTATGTATGCAACTATCATCGCAAATGTTGTAAACGTGGTGCTTAATTACCTTTTTATCTTTGGAAAATTTGGACTTCCAGGGATGGGAGTGGTTGGTGCTGCCATTGGGACATTAGTGTCAAGGTTCATTATGGTAATATATCTTTGGTTTTTAATGTCGCAACATTATAAGTCTCGAGAGTATGTTTTGCATATTAAATTTTTTAGAATTTCTAAAAAGATGCTGAATAAATTGATAAACCTTGGTTTTCCATCGGCTTTACAAATGTTTTTTGAAGTGGCCATATTCACATCAGCAATTTGGCTTTCAGGTATACTTGGGAAAAACCATCAAGCGGCCAATCAAATTGCTCTAAATCTCTCTTCTATGACATTTATGGTAGCGATGGGTCTTGGTGTGGCTGCCACGATACGGGTAGGAAACCAAAAAGGATTAAAACGATTTAGAGAATTACGCCGCATTGCCTTTTCTATTTTCTTGCTGACCACTATTTTATCTTCTGTTTTTGCTGTAGTATTTCTTTTGTTTAATGTAGATATGCCAAAGTTATACCTGGATGAGAGCGACCCATTAAATGTTGTAGATAATTTTCAAGTACTCACTATCGCTTCTAAGTTATTGCTAATAGCAGCTATATTTCAGATAAGTGACGGTGTGCAGGTAGTGGTGTTGGGTGCTCTTCGTGGAATGCAAGATGTAAAAATTCCTACCCTAATCACATTTATCGCATATTGGATGATAGGGTTTCCTGTTTCCTTCTATTTAAGTATGTATACTGAATATAAAAGTTCGGGCATTTGGATTGGTCTATTAGCAGGTTTAACAACTTCTGCAGTTCTCCTTTATTTACGTTTTCACTTTCTTTCTAAAAAATTAATTCTGAATAATTAGAAATTGGTTAATCAGGAATTAACAAGTATTAAATTAT
>JAESTG010000044.1 GCA_016763715.1 Flavobacteriaceae bacterium | reverse complement strand
TCAATAGTATTTGGTCGTTTATCCTCCATCTCTTTCAAACTAGCATCACTAAAGATAACATACGCAGGCACACCCATTTCTTCTGCCCATTTGGTTCGAAGCGTTCGTAATTTTTCAAATAACGCAGCGCCTTTTTTAGCACCTTTTTGCTCTTTAACTTCCAATTTAGGTTGTACAAGATTCGCCAACTGCAACTGCTTTCCTTCAAAAAGAATTTGCTTTGCCAAAGGAGTTAGCAAAAGACGACCATTTTCGTGAAATCTAATTTCCAGCACTCCTTGATTGAGTAACTGAATTATATATTGTTGTAAATCCTTCCAAGCGACTTCTTTGGCCGCCCCATATGTCTTTATATGCTGATAACCCTTATCGTAAACCTGAGCGTTTCGAGCACCTCTCAAAACATCTATTAGCATACTTGTAGCCTCTTGCTCTTTCAATCGAGCCACAGCTGAACAAATCATTTGCGCCAATTTGGTTCCGTCAAAATATTGCGGTGGCGTTTTACAGATGTCACAATTCCCACAATCCTCAAAGGTCTGTTCTCCAAAGTAATTAAGCAATACTTTTCTACGACAGCTCAAAGCTTCTGCAAATTGCTGCATACGTTCTAGTTTAGCCAATTGAAAAATTTCAGTCTCTGTACCTTCTGCAAATTTCCGAAGCTGAATCACATCAGCAAAACTATAAAACATTAAGGCATGCGCAGGCAAGTTATCTCGTCCACTTCGGCCAATTTCTTGATAATATCCTTCAATGTTTTTTGGCATATTATAATGCATTACCCATCTCACATTACTCTTATCGATTCCCATACCAAAGGCAATAGTAGCCACAATAATAGGTGTCTTATCATTTACAAAGTCCTCTTGAATTTGTGTTCGTTTTTCCGAAGAGAGCCCTGCATGATATGCGGCAGTTTTAAACCCAGAGGCTTGTAATTTGGCGGCAATCTTTTCAGTACTATTTCGGCTTAAACAATACACAATACCGCTTTCGTCTTCATGCGATTTCAAAAAATGTAGCATTTGACTTATCCTATCCAGCCCAGGGCGAACATCCAAATAAAGGTTCGGGCGGTCAAAAGAAGTGATATGTTTGGAACCCTCTGTAATATGTAATTGAGTACAAATATCCTCTTGAGTGGCTCTATCTGCGGTGGCTGTCAAAGCAATTATAGGGATACTTGGAAATGTTATTTTCAATCTACCTAATTGTGTGTAGGCTGGTCTAAAGTCATGTCCCCAAGAAGAAATACAATGCGCTTCATCAATCGCAAATAGACTAATGGGGATTGTTTGGAGCAATTCGTTAATAAGCCCTAGACTTTCGGGAGCCACATATAGTAATTTTAGTTTTCCTTCCCTCAATCTAGAAAAAACAAGTTGTTGCTCTTCTTGAGGTTGAGAACTATTGTAATAGGCAGCTTCAATACCATTTCCCCTCAAACCATCAACTTGATCCTTCATCAAAGCGATTAAAGGCGAGACTACAATAGCTGTTCCTGTCATAGCCAAAGCTGGCAATTGAAAACACAATGACTTCCCACCACCCGTTGGCATAATTACCAAGGAGTCCTTTCCTTGAAGGACCTCTTCAATAATTTCTCGTTGATTAGTTCGAAAGGAATCATACCCAAAATGGGTTTTAAGAAGAGAAAGTATGGTTTGGAAGGTTGTTGTTTTCATTGACAACAAAGTTATACTATTTCAGGTTTTAAAAGCTTGCGACACCAAAATGAATAAACCAGTTGGTATCGCAAACTTTAACCTTTTGTTATTTACAAATAAGCCCGAAAATTAGTCTTTCCCTCCCAACATCAACAATTCATTTACTACCACTTCAGTAATATATCTTTTCTGCCCATCCTTATCTTCATAGCTACGAGAAGTTAGTTTCCCCTCAATAGCGATCTCTTTTCCTTTGGTGACATACTGCTCTACAATTTCTGCGGTCTTATTCCAAGCAATTAGATTGTGCCATTGCACTTGCTCTACTTTTTCTCCTTTAGCGTTCTTATAACTATCATTCGTAGCAAGCGAGAACTTGGCTAGTTTTTTTCCAGACTCCAACATGATAATTTCTGGGTCGTTTCCTAAATTTCCAATCAGCTGTACTTTGTTTCTTAGTGTATTCATAATAATAAGTATTGTGCCTGTCATTTTCAGGCCAGTTAAACAAAACATCAAATCCTTATAACTCGACACTGCAAACATAATTCGGCTTCCAAGTGAGAGTCGGTTGTTACCTACTTACTTTCGTTTATAGTCGTTTGTAAGCGAGTACAAATGACTACGAAAACTTATATATGGGACTTATATATGTGTTACCACAAGACGGGATAGATAATTATAATAAATCGGGGCAGATTTTTTTTGGACTGAAAAGTTTGAGTTGTGTGACTACGAAAAGCCACCATTACTTTCAACTCAATATTTCTATTTCTATGAGCGTATTACGTCTGTCTATACTCCAATATCGCTCTCACTTGGAACGCCCAGACTATACAGCCAAAACTGTAACGTAGTTACTTTGTTTCTTTCTCCTTTGGTTTGGGTACGGAAACTTTTAAAACGTCTTCAAGAGAGCCTAAAATGTTTAGGGGGTTCTCTTTTGGTTGTTCTTTATGCTTTTGGTCACTCATGTCTCAAAGGTAAGAATTTGATTTTAAAAATTATTCTTACCTTTGAATTCTCCCCTTTATATTTTAAGAAAAGTTTATGTATTTAAATATTGTCTTGGCGCAGTAATTGAAATAAATATGATTATACAAGAAATTGTAGAGCAATCGTTCTTTGGAAGAAATATAGAAAGTTTTATAGCTGGGTTTGTAACATCAGTATTCTTTTTATTTATTCTAAGCAGATTAAAACCAAAACTTAGAATCTGCAACAAGATTTCAATTGAAGAAAGAGAGGGGTCAATACACTTTGGATTCAAAATAATTAATAAATCATGGTTTTTCAAAGTTTACGATCTGAGGGTGAAGCTATATTCTATAGAGCTGATTCCTTCAGAAAACAATGAAGACTTACATTACGATGAGCTAAGTCTTAGAAAAGACAATACTTGGTTTTTGAACAGGTTTAATATATATCATTGCTTTCAAGACTTGATTTTTAAAGACAGAAGACTAAAGAAACGAACAGACTATGCTGTTCAATTTTTTACTAAAGAAAACTTAACAGATTTGGTAGATTTAAATAAAAGAATTAGGTTTGAAGTATTAGCAAAACACTCTTTAAGTGGTTTTTCAGTTGTTAAAGTGTATACTTTTAGACATAAAAACGACTTAATACTTGGTTCTTTTTTAAGTGGAAATACTCCACTAATCAAAAAATAATTAATAAGAATAATTATGATAATAAAAGGAGACATCATTGCAATTTAAAAATTTTCAATCACCCCATCAAGTTTAGATGGGGTTAATTTTTGCTACCTTTTATCTGTTAGCAGTTTATAACTCAATCTACTCTCACTTTGCCCTAAAAACAATTCAAACCGTTGTTGGCTAGTCAAATCACGTGTATTGTAACGATTCGCATATTCATCCAAATAACGCTCCAAATGCTTTTCGCTTACATGGTGGTAAATTCCATTGATACCTCGCTTTAAAGTACTCCAAAAGTTCTCGATAGTGTTTGTATGACAATTTCCAACAACATACTGACTAGCAGAATGTACAACCGTTCTATGCGTGAAGGTTCTGCCAATATTACTATAAATGTTACTTTCGTCTGTATGTACTTCAGAGCCTTTGATAACGTATTTGTCTAGTAGTGGTAAAATTTCTTTATTGGTCGCACGTGCAACGTGTCTTACAATAATGTCCCCACCACGCTCAACAAAGCCTACTACCATTCTCTTAGGTTGGTAAGGTGTACCGTCATTTCTTAAACTTAGGTTTTCCTTAGAACGTTGCTTTCCGTAATGCTTGTTCCCTTCCTTACCACCTATGTAGGCTTCGTCAATCTCTACCATATTGGTATCCCCTAACATTTTCGGGGCTTTATCTTTCAGCATTTCTCTAATACGGTGAAGTACGAACCATGCGCTTTTTTGAGTGATACCCAAATCACTTGCAAGCTGTACACTCGAAATACCTTTTTTGTGATTGGTAGCTAAGAAAATAGCGGCAAACCAAGTACGAAGTGGAATTTTAGAATTTTCGAATATAGTCCCTGTCTTAACGGTAAAATCTTTACGACACTCTTTTTCGCTACATCTGTAACCTCTTTTAGTGCTGTACGGGCTAATACTCCCACAATGAGGACAAGATGGCTCATTACCCCAACGCAACTCGCTGTAATACTCTATACAAGTACTTTCTTCTCTGAAATGGTCTAAAAGCTGAAGTAGTGATTTGAAATTCATAGTGGTTGTTATTAATTATATGTAAATATACTCGAATATATTGATATAAACATGAATAAATACAATTATATTCGAATATAATTGTATTATTTTATATCTTTGGAGCATGACTACATACAAAGAACAACGTGAGAACTTACAGTACTACGTATTACTAAAGGATTGTGATGTGTTAGGAACTTTCGGAAACTTAAAAAAGGTTTGTGATTTCTTAGCAGAAGAAGACTTCTACTCTTATAATACAATCGTAAGGAAAAAAACCTACCCCGTAACCTATAAAAATTTCAAAGTTTTTAAGGTTAAGCATTACTAGGGTTTACATACTTATGGAAAGAATATGTTACACCTAACCCCGTAACATGATAAAACCTTGTTTCCTCCTTAAACTTATTTTCGAATGTAGTTCTACAGTCTACACTAGGTTCAATTGCTTTTATTCCCCTTACAAAACTTGTGAGATTAGTATCAGCTAGGACTAATTCTTGTCCACGTAAGGCAACGAAAATATATTTAGTTCGTTTGTTCATAAAGTGTTATATAAGCTCTTATACCACATTTAATGTATTTAAAGTGCTTTTTTACTGTTTTTTGTGGAATAAACGTCTATTTCACAAAAAAATAACGAACAAAGCTAGTTAATTCCATCCAAATTACTTAGTTTTGAATGAATAAAAAAGCGCCCCAACCATTAGGAAGAGACGCTTTACGTTCTTAAAGTAAAATTTTGAGTTCTAAGAATTACTCCTGATGGGAGAGGTTCTTACATCTTTTCAGGCTGTCATTATAAATTGAATGCCCTTTCTTTTACTTTTTCAAGTTCTAGCTCATTAAGCTGAGCGACTAATTTTGAGGCGAGTTGCACCTTGCCTCAACTAAATAAAATACTATTGTTCAGTTATTTAGTAGACTGCTATCGCCTAATGACGATATGTAGTGACCTGAGTCTTAACTTTCATCGGGACATAAATATATCCTGATGGAGTTTTAACTCTAACACGTACAGTTTTAGTTGATGTTCTTGTCGAACTGGTCATTCTAAAAAATGTATTAATTAAATAATTGTCGGATACGGACTTTCCGAATCCCAAAAAGGGTCACTTTGCCGAGTGACCCTTTTTACTTTAAAATACCTGTTGTTGATTTGTTGCATTCTTTAATATTGTTTCTACCATATTAGAGAAGTTCCTATTTTCTCTTTTAGCTCGTTCTTCAACCTTATCCACAATAGACTTTTGTAGAGTAATGGTTTTTGTTTTTGTGTTTTTTTCAATTGCCATAATTAAATAGTTTTCTTCATGAATTAGTTAATATTCAAATATACGCAGCTAATTTGCTAAATACTGCATCATAACGGAACGCATTATTAACAAAACAGGCTAGTTTTCAACATATTACCGTTAGTGTATCAATTTCAGCTCGTAAAACTCCTTTTTCCTATCTTTGGATTCCCCCTCTTTAGTGCATAAACCAACTTGATATGAATATTAATTTAAAAAGGCATAGACTGTTAGGCTTATTGGCTAAAAGACAAATTGAAGTAGACTTAGGTAAAACTAATAATGTAGTTGGAATTTCTTTTGAAGATGTTTTAACTTTTACTAAATGTGATGATATAAAATTAGCGGCGATAACCTCAGAACTTTTTGACGCAGAAGAAATAGCGTACTACAACCATGATGGTTTGAAAGGGTTGTTCTGTGAGCTTAAAGGGGTTACTAGCCATTCTAATAAAAAGTACAAAAAGGCATTTACTAGCGCCATAAAAGGTAATGTTAAAGACTTTGTTCAAATATCAATTCCTGTTCTCTCTTTATTAGTAGCTATAATGGTAATCACAAGAGAAGACACAAAAAGAACCAAAGAAATACAAGCCACAGAACAGAAAGTAGAAGCACTCCAAGAGCGTATATATACGCTGGAAACCCAAACCAAAGGCACTCCCATAGATTCTCTAAAAATAGAATAAATTGTTTTTCAATTTTCATTTAGCTGAGGTTTGTGGTAACACATATATAAGTCCCTTATATATGGCATCTATATATAAGTTTACACCAAACTAAAAAAATTGATTTTAGCAGAAGGGATTCTGCATTTTTTGAAGAACGGTAATTTCAAGTGTACGGGCAAAACCGCACTACCTACTAAAAGGTTTTCTTGTTACTCCGTATGTAATAGAACGTGTTACACTTGTTAATACCTTGCTATTGCTTCCAAGCAAGTCATCTTAACTAAACAGCCAAAACTGGGGTGTAATGCTTTTATCCGTTTCCTACTCCACCACTACCTTTTTTGTGGTCTTTGGGGTTCCATCCAATACCTTTCTTTATCTTTTTGTTGAAGCTAGAAAGTGGTTCGATGCTTTTTGATGGTGTTCTTTTTCTGCTATCACCACTACCTAAAAGTACAGGAAGATAATCCAAGGCAACGGGGTCTCTAGTTTTAAAGTACGCTTGCGCTCTTTGTGGTATCCAAACATCATCGACAAACTTAATAAAGGTTGGCAACAATGCGTTTTTATATTGTCTTGCGTCAAACTCACTACCATCTTGAAATAGGTGGCTATACATTTTGTATTCTTCCGCTAAGTCAGTGTGTTTATCTCTTAAATATTGAGCAAACAACCTACCAACACTTACGTCGGGTCTAATTTGTTTGCCTCCAAGCGCTTTGTTTGGTATTTGGTATCCTATGTTTTCAAACTTACCGTATAGCCTTACAAAAAGCTCGCTTATAACAGAAAAATAGCCCTTATCTGTTCTGTCCCAATTATCGTTAAATCTAACAACGAAATTTGGGGTTTCAAGCCTGTTTATACCGTAAGCTCCTGTTTTTCGGATAGAAGGTATAACCTCTTTTGTTACCCACTTTCTAAACTTCTTAGCACTCGGTTTTTTACTTTTAAAAATTAATGCATAAAGACCGCTTTCAGATATTATGAGTTTTTCTTGTTCTCCAGAGGGTGTCGGTATAACCGATACCCCTTTTTCATCATCATCAAGCCTTGATACTGCGTCACTTGTGTTTTTAATATCGAGTAGTTTACACACTTCGCTCG
>JAESTG010000043.1 GCA_016763715.1 Flavobacteriaceae bacterium | reverse complement strand
TGTTCGAACATACGAAGATCCAGCGTATCCTCTTCCGTAAACTTAGTCGTAACCGCGGGCATTACACCTTTCCAATCAAATTTCATCTGTTTAGATTTTAATTCAAAAGTATCCTAAAAAGAATGGCTCTAGTAATACCTAATTATTCAATAATAATACTATTCTACTCTATTTTTAATTATTATTAATTATTTTGATTAATATTGTAGTGTTTATGAAAGTTTTACCCTTTACCATTCCCAAACCCAAACGTGATGCTTTGATTATCCAAGAGGATTGCCAAATGAGTTTTTATGGATTTTTACATAGGCATGAGGAGCTTCAGCTTAGTTATATAGTCCAAGGAGAAGGAGTGCTAATCGTTGGAGAGGCTGTTAGTTCCTATACTACTGGCAATGTGATAGTATTAGGTAGTAATGTCCCGCATGTATTTAAAAGCAATGACAAGTTGAAGCAGCTTTCAAGAATGCAGTCTATTTTCTTTACACAAGCTGCTTTCGGAAAGGGTTTCTTTCAGACTGAAGAATTGAAACCGCTAAATCATTTTTTAAAAAGGCTGAAAATGGTTTCAAGCTTTCAAATGCTTCAAAAAAAATAACTGGACTGTTTTACGACATTCAGAAATCGACTAAACTTGAGCGTTTCATCCTGTTTTTCCAATTACTAAAACAACTTAACTTAGCCAAGTATACTCCTCTTTCATCCTTTCATTCAGAAAAAAAATATAAAGACACCGAAGGGCAACGTATGGGAGCTGTCTTTCAATATACTATGAATCATTTTAGGGAGAAAATAACGTTGCAAGCAGTAGCAAAAGAAGCAGCAATGACTCCCAATGCCTTTTGCAACTATTTTAAAAAACGCACCCGTAAAACTTACATCACTTTCTTAAATGAAATTAGGATTGAAGAAGCCTGTAAGCTCTTAAAAGAACAGCAAGAATCAAGTATTACAGAAATCGCCGAGCAAAGTGGGTTTCAGAACATCTCCAATTTCAATCGAAAATTTAAAGAGATAAAAGGGATGAAACCAATGAAATTTAGAAAAGAACTTGTTTTATAAATTAGTCAATTCAACCTTTAGCTTCTTAGTTAGTTTCTCCACCACCAACTCATAAGAATGGTCAATCAATGTTATCACTAAAGAAGGCGGCACTCGGTCTTCTATCACTACGGTATTCCACAATAATTTATTCATATGATAGCCTCCAAATATGAGTCCGTCGTACTCTTCCCTTAGTTCCACAGAGCGTTCTGGATCACATTTTAAATTTACCTGAGTTGGTTTTCGTTCCAATCCGCAGAGGGCAAACATTTTACCCATTACTTTGAAAACAAGCGTTTGTTCATCAAATGGAAAGGACTCTGTAACTCCTTTTTTTGACAGGCAATAATCTCTAAATACTTCAATATCCATATTACTTTATCATATAGCCCAAGGCTGGCTTATTGTCAAAATATATTAATAAATTTTCTTTCCCCAGTTCAATAGGAATTACAAAACTAATTGCTCCTTCATTGTTAGAAAACTCAAGTATTTTCTTCTCAACCCCATAAGAGTACTCTATCTTGGATGGGCTCACATTTCTTAAGCTAAAATTTACAAACCCATCTCTTTCACGAGATGATATCACACCTTGCTTAGGGCTTTCAATATCATTCAATGTTAACTGCTCTTGAATCACCAACGGCATCGCTGCAAATTCTTCGCGGGTAAAGGTCTCCGTTAGAAATGTATCTTCTTGCATTTGAGGAAAATGAGTTTTTGCAAACAAATTAGGAGGTGTTTTGTAATAAAAATAGCTAGGCTCTTTAATAAACTTACCATGGTATTTTCCTGCACCCCAAGTAGGGTCGTAGAGATTGGATTTACCATCAATAGTCACTACGTTCCACATATGGGTATTTTTAAAAGGGCGACCAATATCATTGAAATTGGTTTTAATATCGCCTCGCACCAAATAACTAGTAATACCTTGCAGTTCACATAGTCGTTCAAAAAGCATGGCATAACCTTCACAAACAGCAATACCTTTTCCCAGTGTACGCTTAATAATTTTCTCTCTGGTCTTCTGCTCTTTTAAATTACGTTCTCGATAGTTTTTAAAATTGTAATTGAACTGTTTATACTCGTCGGGTTCATAAGCCACATTCATAATAATCCACGTATAAATAGCTCTTACTTTTTCCTCTTCGGAAACAAAATCACGAGTAATAAAAACCGAAAGGTCTTCCGCTGCGCTAAAGCTTGTGGGATACAATTGAATGGTAGCATCAACACGTTCAAAATCTTGCGCATAGGCAAAGTAACACAGGAATAAATTAAAGAGTAGAAGCAAGGGGTATCTAATTCTCATCGAATATGGTTTTTCCTAAGTTCCTAATATTTTATAGAGTATAGGTTTGCTTGGTGTTGCATCATTTTCAAAAGGAGCGATTTGCAAGTTGAGTATATAACTACCATCTTTAATATTATTAGAGACGTAAATAAATTCGGTAATTGTGGCTTCTGTTCTTGTTTTTTGGGGATAGTTCCAAAATGCACGATGCGCTAAAAGTTTTCCTTCGTCATTTTCCTTGTCGACAGAAGGTAAGTCAATCAATAAATGCTCCACTCCTATTTCCCGAAGATACTCAGCTGCCATTTCCTCCAAATAAGGCCAGTTGGTGTGTGAATATTTTTTTGTTTTCTTGGCCAATGTATTTGGTAACGTACGAATCACCACCGCTTCTGGCTGTTTTCCTTTTAATAATTTTTTTACTTCTGAAGCTGAAATATAAGTGTCTTCCCCCTTCTTTTTAGGGCTAACCGAAATCACTTCCGTAGTAAAGAAAAAACGCTTTAACGCTTTATTGATGGAATGGAATTCTTTAGAGATATGACCTACACACTCGGTATGCGTTCCATGGGCATGTGGATTAAACCAAATATTATTGAAATTTACCGAAGCACCTTTTGCCACACTACCTACCCAATCATCAACCTCAACTGGTTGGATAGTGGGGCGTTCCAAATACCAAGCTTCGGGGTTTTTGGATGTTCCATCCAGCGGAATGGAAATGTCCAAAGGTTTGGACAAATCAACCTGATAGCTTTTGTTTTGTAGTTGTAACGTCGATTTCACAAATGCAATATACATTAAAGCTGTTAGCTATTACAAGTGGTATCGATTTGTATATTAAATCCTGAACAAATCACTCGCAATTCCATCACTCAAAAACTTACCCTTTTTGGTAACCGTGAGAAATTCATCATCTAAAGTAAGAAGCTCCTTTTCAAGATGAGACTCGGTTTGTTTTATTAAATAATCATAATATTCAACTCCGAAAAACTCCTGTACTTCTTGCAATGAAATTCCCCACATGGTTCGCAGCCGTGTCATTACATATTCATTGTACTGATCCTGTTTTGATAATACTTCCCGCTCCAAAGGCAAGCTATCTTCCTCAATGGAAATCATGTATTTTGAATTGTTCGAAATATTCCAACTTCGGCGTTCGCCATCATAACTATGTGCGGATGGCCCTACCCCCAAATAAGCTTCACCATGCCAATAACTCATATTATTTTCAGAATAAAAACCAGGTTTTCCAAAATTTGAAAACTCGTAATTATCAAGGCCTACTTTTTCAGTTTCAGCAACTAATAAATTGTGATGTCTTTGAGCCATTTCATCATTCAATGGAGGCACAATACCTTTTTCAATAAACTTTTTTAAAGCTGTTTTTGGCTCAACCGTCAACGCATAACAAGAAATATGTGGAACCTCAAAAGCAAAGGCCTTTCGAAGGTTTTCCAACCATCGTTCTTCAGTCATCCCTGGAATACCATAAATAAGATCTATACTGAAATTTTCGAAATGTGCTTTGGCCAATTCAATACACTTTATGGCTTCTTTGGTGTTATGAGCGCGATTCATCAGTTTCAAATCTTCTTCAAAAAAAGACTGAATTCCAATGCTCAATCTATTGATGTCTGATTCGGCTAATTTTTTAATGACTTCTTCTGACAAATCATCTGGATTGGCTTCAAGGGTAACTTCTGAATACTGCGAAACCTGATAATGCTCTTTAATAGTATCTATAATGTGTTCAATTTCTTCCGAAGTAAGCAAACTAGGTGTGCCTCCTCCAAAATAAATAGTTTGTACTTCATCGTCAATCTCCTCCTTGCGAAGTTCTAATTCTCTACAAATAGCTGCAATCATACGACCTTTATGTTTTAGGGTCGTAGAAAAGTGAAAGTCACAATAATGACACGCTTGTTTACAAAAAGGGATATGAATATAAATTCCTGACATTAGTTATTGTGTAATTATTATGAGTCGTTTCAATTATCAAGCTTTGTATTAAATTTCGGTTCAAACCATCTTTTTTCAACCAATCTTCTTCGAAAAGCCAAGTAAAAGGAATAACCCCACCAACTAAATGCAACCACAATTAAAAACCAAATCCATTTATTGCGTTTTTCTTTAAACTGGGTCATATACAACTCTCGCCCTACGAAATACAGGAATGTAATCCTCATTAGCAGTATCAAGTAGTTGAAATTTACAGATTCCATTTTAGTTACTTTTTCACTCTACCCTCATTTTGTTTTACAAAAGCTGCCCAACCGCTATAACTCTTTCCAGATTCAATTTTGTTGCCATTATAAAAGTGGCATACGGCTGCGGCCAATCCATCTGTACTGTCCAAGTTCTTTGGAAGTTCTTTCAATCCAAGTGTGCTTTGAAGCATTTTGGCTACTTGTTCTTTGGATGCGTTCCCATTACCTGTGATGGCCATTTTTATTTTTTTGGGAGAATACTCAGTAATAGGTATTTCTCGAGAGAGTCCCGCAGCCATGGCTACACCTTGCGCCCTACCCAATTTCAACATAGACTGAACATTTTTACCAAAGAAAGGTGCTTCAATAGCAATTTCGTCAGGATAAAAAGTATCAATCAGTTGAATAGTTCGTTCAAAAATGTGTTTTAGGCGTACATAATGGTCATCATATTTGGAAAGTTTGAGCTCGTTTAGTTGTAAAAACTGCATTTGTTTCCCAACCACTTTAATAAGTCCAAAACCCATAATGGTAGTTCCTGGATCAATGCCTAATATAATT
>JAESTG010000142.1 GCA_016763715.1 Flavobacteriaceae bacterium | reverse complement strand
TTAATGGCTAAATAGGAAGCATTACTTTTTGGAGAAGTCGCTAAGTACACAGTACACTGACTTAAAATGATTCGAGCCTCAGGGTAGCCAATGGTAGTTACGGCACTAAAGGTCGAGTTGGCTAGTACAAGTGCTGTGGGGTTCGCCATGCCAATATCTTCAGAAGCGGCAATAACTAACCGTCTTGCAATAAATTTGATGTCTTCGCCTCCTTCAATCATTCGAGCTAACCAATAGACAGCTCCATTTGGATCGCTTCCACGAATAGATTTTATGAAAGCTGAAATTATGTCATAGTGTTGTTCTCCTGTTTTATCGTAAAGTACCGTGTTTTTTTTGGACTTTTTGACTCACCAATTCGTTTGTGATTATCACTTCTTGTGAGTTTTCTGAGAGTACTTCCAATTCGAGAATGTTTAGCAATTTTCTTGCATCCCCTCCCGATAGGCGAATGAGAGCTTCACTTTCTTTTAAAGTGACTTTCTTTTTAGATAATGCCTCGTCTTGCTTAAGTGCCCGAGTTAGCAAAGTCTCCAAATCTAATTTGCTAAAGGGTTTGAGGACATAGACCTGACATCGTGATAATAGCGCAGGAATAACTTCAAAACTAGGATTCTCTGTGGTCGCACCAATTAAAGTAATCCATCCCTTCTCTACGGCTCCCAGAAGAGAATCTTGTTGTGATTTACTAAATCGGTGGATTTCGTCAATAAATAAGATGGGGTTTTTAGTAGAAAAGAGGTTGTCACTTTTTTTTGCTTTTTCTATCACAGCTCGTACTGCAGCAACACCACTGTCAATAGCACTTAACGTGTAAAATGGACGTTGAGAATTTGAAGCAATAATGTTGGCCAAAGTTGTTTTCCCACTTCCTGGAGGACCCCAAAATATCATCGAGGAAATCATGCCAGAATCTAATTGAGCGGTGAGTGCTCCTTTTGGACCTAGCAAATGTAGTTGACTCAGGTATTCTTCAAGAGATTTCGGTCTTATTCTTTCTGCCAAAGGAATGCTCATAGACACAAAATTACAATATTAAAAAGATCAAATTACTGACAATTTATCATAACTTGTAAGTTAGGATTGTTTTTTGCCGTATTGTAGTTATGAAACAAAAGAAGTCTCTTTACTTTTCATCTGAAATTATACTATTTCCTTTATTATTTGTAATACTCATTTGGCTTGCATTTTGGATAGATCTTAGGTTTAACTTTAGGTTTTCCAAATGGGGTATTTATCCAATGAAGGTTGAAGGGTTGAAAGGGGTTTTGTTTGCACCGTTTATTCATGGTAGTTTAAAACACCTCTTTAATAATTCTATTCCATTATTTGCTTTGAGTGCTGCTTTATTTTTTTTCTATAGAAACCTTCGTTGGAAAGTGTTGTTTTGGGGTACATTACTTACTGGATTACTAACTTGGGTTATTGCAAGGCCAGCCATGCACATTGGGGCAAGTGGGGTGGTATATATGCTCGTGGCTTTCTTGTTTTTTAAGGGGATTATTTCGAGGCGATATCAGTTAATTGCGATATCAATGATTGTTGTGTTTGTCTATGGTGGATTACTGAGGTATCTGTTTCCAGTTGATCCTAAAATATCTTGGGAAGGACATTTGTCTGGGTTTATTATCGGTTTAATTTTAGCTTTTGTGTTGAAACAACAGTCTGTTGAAAATAAAAAATATGCTTGGGAGCAAGATGATTACGACCCAGAAAAAGACTTATTTCTGCAGCATTTTGATGAAGATGGAAATTTTATTGAAAAACTAGCTGAAGAAGAAAAGGGAATAGAAGCTTCAGAAGATAATACGATGATATCTCCAATAACAGTTCGCTATATCTTGAAAAATAAATCGAATGAAGAGAACAATTAGGTTGTTCTTTGACGAATGGCTTCATATAAAAATGCACCACAAGCTACCGATACGTTTAATGAATTGATTTGACCTAGAAGTGGAAGTGCGGCTTTTTCATCTACTAAGTTTAAAATAGATTTTGATACACCTTTGCCTTCCGACCCCATTACAATAGCGAGTGGTGTATTAAGGTTTAGATCGTATATACTTTGATCTGTCTTTTCGGTAGCAGCAATGACTTTAATTTCCGATCCTTGAAGATAGAAGATAGCGTCCTTGATGTGATCTACTTTGCAGATTGGTATTTTAAATATTGCGCCAGCGGAAGTCTTTACTGTATCTCCACTAACAGGTGCTCCTCCTTTTTTCTGAATAATGATAGCATCGACATTGGTGCAATCGGCGGTACGAATAATGGCGCCAAAGTTTCGTACGTCGCTAATTTGGTCTAGAACTAAGAATAGTGGGATTTTATCTTTTTCTAAGGCTTGTTCAACTACTTGTTCTATACTGAAGAATGAAACAGGAGAGGAGAGGGCCACTACACCTTGGTGGTTGGATCGAGTAAGTTTATCGAGTTTTTCCTGTGGTACAAAGCTAATAGAGACATCACTGTTTTCTAATAATGATACAATTTCATTTAGTTTTAGATTGCTCGTTCCCTTTTGTACAAAGAGTTTATGTATTTGTACATCGGACTTTATAGCCTCAAGTACTGGATAAACACCAAAAATTAAATCTTCTTTAGTCATAGTACAAAAGTAAAAAACCATCCGCAAAAGGCGGATGGTTTTTATAAAATTATTTCAACTTGTTATTATTCTGGTGATGGATCTAAATATTTTACCGTCCAATATATAGCTGGTAAAATTAAGTTAGTTCCAGTATCTCCACCTTGAAGTAGCACACCATCAATAGTTCCTCCATTCCAAGTGTCCGACAATGGCTCACCTTCCTCATCAAAAAGGGAACCTGTTGCTGTTGAGTTGTATACTGTACCATTAGTAAGTGTAGTGGTAGAAGTAAAGAAGAACTCATCTCCCGTAACAAATGTTTCAACAGGGACATTAAATAATGTAGCCATATCTGCACTTGAATAGCTTACATCAAATGGAAATACCGTAGTACTTTTATAAGCGATAGGATCCTCAGGAGCACCTTCAAAGGTACCTCTAACAAACAACTCATAAGATGCTACATTTCCAGAAGGGTCTTCCGTAAGGGCAGTAAAGCTAGCCTCTGCTGGATCTGCTCCAATGTGATATAAGACGATAGAAAATCCACCTTCAGGTGCTGCTTCTATACCTTCCCATACATCTGGTTGGAATACAAATTTTACAAATCCACCATTTGTAACTTCTGGAAATCGATGCTTATCAGTATCTTCACAACTTGTGAAAAAGACTGCCGACAATGTTAAGAACATTAAGGCAATAACTGGTTTTATTTTTTTTCTCATAATATTAAGAATTTAATTTAATTAATGGATTAGTCTACAAATCCTGCTGGATTGTTATCCCAAAATACACGACTAGTAACTTCTTGTTGGCTAATGTTCGGGTTGTTTTCAGTTTCCACATCTGGGTATCTGAAAGATCTCGGGAATGGTCCAGTTGGTCTTATGCTTGACTGAAGTACTGGAAAACCAGTTCTCTTATACAAATTGTAACCTTCTACTCCGTTACCCCAAGTTGAAAGGTAGTGTTCACGAGCAACTATAGCAAGGCGCTCAGAATCATTTGAGGCACCATTGAATTCAGAAATAACATCATTAACATAGCTATTTATTTGAGCATTGGTAGCACCGAAATCCTCACTAGTGTCAGGGTTTATTGTGGATAGACTACCAACAAAACCAGTTGCTTTAGCCATACTAGCTCTTATCCCCTTCTCCAATAAAGATACTGTGGATCCAGCATTAATGTTTAGACTCACAGAAGCTTCCGCTAGAATAAAGTTACTGAAAGAGGATGTTAATATTGGTAAAATACCAGCTCCTTCTAAGGATTCACTTACACCTCTAGCTTGTTCAAATAAATCTCTATCAAATGAACCTCCGCCAGGGTACACACCAAAGGTCGTTCTTTTTGTGTTGTCATTTGGTATTCCTGCATCATCCCCGTGGCCTCTTCCCCAATAAAGGTTTCCAACATAACAGTAGTCATAAGTTGCATCACCTGCACATGGAAGGTTTGAACCTGATGGCTCACTAGAGCTCTGTCTATATAGGTAATAACGAACTCTTGGGTCTGGTGTTCCAGTCTCAATAAATGGAGCTTCGCCATCACCTGCATTTAAGAGGTCAAGATAATTATTACTCATATATGTTCCAGCACCACTCGCTAGGTAACCATTAGTAAAGAAAGGGTGCCTACTATCAACAGGATTATCTACTGTTGAATAGTTGAATTGAGAATCTCCCGCTTATGTATTAATAAAGCCAGCATTCAATACTTGATAATTCCCTCAGTAGCTTGTGCTGGTTGAGTTAATCTCAAGTTGTTATATACTCTTAGCTTTAATGTGTTTGCAACAGCAATCCACTTGTCCTTATCAAATTCACCAAAATAAAGATCCGTTGAAGGGTTTATTGTAGATCCACTTTGAAGGTTTGGAATTGCCTCATCCAATAATTCCAATTGCTTTGCGTACACTGTAGCGCCCAAAGTCACCTTTGGATTTGGAAATTCTTCAGGCTGATTGGCCTCATCATATGGTACATCACCAAGGTAATCAACTAATAAAATATAGGAAAAAGCTTCAAATATTTGAGCTACACCTAATAAATTAGCAATACCGTCCTCTGAACTTTCATGTATCGCTTGTAGGTTATCAATGTTTGTGAACATTTGATAAGACTGTGACCATTCGAAACTTAAAGTTCCATCATTTACTGGTCCACTATAGGCCCCGAATTGATTGGTCATCCTTGTAATCGTTTGAGAAGGCCCATTATACCCAGAAAATATATTTCGGAAAGTAATTTGGACGTCATTCAAAATGAAATTAGGGTCCGCAGATTCCTCTGTTAAGTTGTTGGGGTCGTTCAATAAATCTAAATCTCCCGTTTCACAGCCAATGAAAGCAGTTAACATTAGAGTTAGAAATGTATATTTAAAAATGTTTTTCATAATAAAATCTATTTTTTTTATTAAAATGTAGCTTTAACACTAAATGAATAACGCTTGCTTGTTGGGCCCGTTTGGAATTCCAGTCCTTGACCATTACCTACACCACTACTCAATGCTTCCGGATCAATGTTGAAAGCTTGTGGTATGTTAAAAGTTCTTACGTAAAGGTTTTGACCAGAAAAAGAAAAAGAGACTTTACCGAAAGGAGTTTTCTCTAAAAACTTCTCAGGTAGCGTATAGCCTAAAGAAATTTCTCTTAATCTAAAGTGTGAAGCATCGTAGATGCCTTGCCCTACAGGATCAACAAGGTTAATGAAGTAGACGTCATTTGCACTTATCTGGATGGTGTTTGGAATTTGATTTCCAGATCCATCAGTCAATGGAGTTCCAGTGGTTGGATCTGCTAAAACTCCTGGGAGTACAAACGATCCCTCTCTGTTATCTGTATTCACAGTTGTAACACCACGTCTGTAAAATTGAGAAGCAGTTTGAGAATAAATGTCACCACCATGTTGATACTCAATTTGTGCTGAAAGTGATAATCCTCTGTATTCAAAGGTATGAATGGACGTTGCATTCCAATCAGGGTTAGGGTCACCAACAATTTCATCACCAAGACCAAGATCGTTGTCACTTACAATAACCTTACCGTCAGTTGGGTTAATCAATAATGTTCCTTCTACTCCAATTCCAAAAGGGTTTTCTTCGGTTGCATTATTTGAATCAATTCTAGCAGCATAACTACCAATGATTACACCCAATGGTTTGCCTTCAACGGCATAGTTACCAAGACCAATGAATCCTGCAAATAAGATTGGCTCTTCAATGTCTCCTGTGTCTGTAACTGTGTTTTCATATGCAGAAAAATTATTTCTTATACTCCAAGTGAAATCTCCAGCTTTAATTGGAACAAAATTAAGTCCAAGCTCTACACCTTGAATCTCACTTTTCGCAATGTTATCAGCGATACTTGTGAAACCAGTGGAAGGGTTAACAGGTCTTCCTGGGTTTTGAATAATTTGATCTTCAATGAAACGCTTGTAAACTGTTGCTTCAATAACTAGTCGTCTATTAAAAAATTCTGCGTCCGATCCTACTTCAAATTCTCTTTGTAATTCTGGTTTGAGGTCGGTATTAAATCTTTCCGAATCTACGGAATTTGTAACTATAGGACCATCAGAGTCAATAAATCCATTTTGCTGAAGTAACAACACATCTCTAGTACTATATGGGCTAGGGAAACGAGCAGAAGTACCATACGCTGCACGGAATTTAAGATATCCTAAACCACCACTGTTGCTTCCTATTCCATCAAGAGAAGTTGCGACAAAATAAAGAGATACACCAGGATAGAATAATGATCTATTTTGTTGCTCAAGCGTAGACGCCCAGTCATTTCTTCCCGATAGGGTTAAGAATAAGAAATTGTCATAGTCTAATGACGTTTCATTGTAAATACCTAAAATGTTTTGTTCTTGCTCGAAAGATAAACTTGAACCTCTTACAGCATCTAAATCACCACCATTTAGGAAGTTTTTATGATTGAAGAAGCCAAATGTAATTTGATCGGTACTTGAAATACCAAATTGCTCATAACTATCTCGTCTAGCATTAAAACCTAGTGAAGTACTAAAAGTCAATTTTTCCGAAATCTTAATATTATTGAAGCCAGCATTAAAGTTATGGTCATGAATTAAATTCGTAGCACTTGTGCTTCTTAAATATCCTGTAATGTAATTAGTTGTTACAGCTCCACGGTTTACTTTAAAATCTTGGACTTCATTATATGTATCTAATCCAAAACGATAATTTAACCTAATAAAATCAGAAACATCGTAACTGACGTTGTAGCTACCATAGAAGCGACTCACTTTTTGCTCCGTTCCAGCATTTTTAAGTAACCAGTATGGGTTCTCTTGATCTGCTCTATAATATACACTAGATCCATCTGAAGGGTTCTCAAATGGTAAATTTCCAAGATCTACGTTCCTTGGAATGAATAGTAATCGAGTAAATATCGACAAAGAGTTAGCAGCATTGTTCGCAGCAATTGGTGGAGTATTTACTCTAAGATTACTGTAGTTAGCTGTACCGTTAAAGGTGAATTTATTACTAAGCTTGGCGCTTCCACCAATACCAAAGTTATAACGTGTCAACCCATTATTT
The DNA here is from genome assembly GCA_016763715.1 of Flavobacteriaceae bacterium. Next base: position 1,485 of record JAESTG010000142.1, on the reverse strand, counting down.
GGAATATATCCATCTTCTGTGGTATACCCAAAGTTCATGTTATATCGACTTCCTCCATCTCCGCTTCCAGCAACATTTATAGAAGTAGAGGAGCCTATACCAGTTCTGAAGAAATCTGATACATTATTAGGTGCTGCGCTGTAAGGAATTTCTACATCCACAAATTGTGGAAATGGATTTGATTCCGCATCACCCAAACCTGCATAAGGATGAGCAATGTCTAGACCAGCGTCAAAACGTCCACCCCAGTTACCAACAAATCCAGCATTAGGAGCATTGTTAGCACCTTGCCCATAATCGTTTTGGTACTCAGCTAAGGCAGAAATTTTAGTTACATAAACTGATTGTGATAGTGTAACTTCAAACTTTTTATTTAAGTCTTTGGAACTACCAGTTTTTGTTTTGATAAGAACTACACCGTTACGACCTTGTTGACCGTAAAGTACTGCCGCACTAAGTCCTTTTAGTATTTGAACACTTTCAATGTTGTTTGGATCCAAATCTAAGAAACGACTACTAGTAACAGTATTACCTCCACCGAATCCAGTTTGTTGATTGGTGCTCGCATCAAACGGAACTCCATCAACAACAAATAAAGGTTGGTTATTACCATTTATAGAACTTTTCGATCGAATTATGAAGTTTGTTCCTGATCCAGTAGCACCACCGGTACCTACAATCTGAACACCAGCAACTTTACCGTTTAAACTTCTAATTACATCTGATTCTGGTTTGTTCTCGATAGCTTCTGCTTCGATAGTACTTACCGCATACCCTAGGGCTTTTTTAGATTTAGTTCTACCACCGTAACCTGTTACAACAACTTCACTAAGAGCTTCTGCATCCGGAGCCATACTGAACGATATGTTCGAAGTGCCTGCCGTTACAGCTTGTTCTTGTGTTGTGTAACCAAGGTAACTATAAACAATAGTTTGCCCAACAGATGCATTAACAGAGTAATTTCCATCAAAATCTGATTGGGTACCAGTACTAGTCCCTTTTATAATAACATTAACCCCAGGCAATGGTAGACTGTTCTCGTCCGATATTGTTCCTGAGATTGTTTTTTCTTGTGCGAACGTGAGTTGCACTACAAACGCTAGCAAAAGCGTTAAAATTCCACTAAACTTTGTTCTCATTTTATAATTTATTTGAATTAGCCAATGCCAAAAATCACAATAAAAAGTTAATTACACAACTTTTTAAACTTAAAATTTAGTTTTTTTTTAACTAAGGAGGTAAGGTGTTATCGGGTTTAACTAAAAGCGCGAGGATAGACTGATGTGGATTTTTGTGTTTGAAAATTTAAAATTCTGCATTGCAGAAACTCCATTTGCAATATTCAATTTGAAAACCCCAGCTTCAGTTTGTAGGCCTAGCCCCATTCCAAAGCTGTATAGCTCTTCTTTGAGGTTCAATGTTTGGTTTTCAAAATATGCCAAATCAATAATGCTGTGGAGGTAGGTTGTTTGACCTATTATGTAT
>JAESTG010000141.1 GCA_016763715.1 Flavobacteriaceae bacterium | reverse complement strand
GCGGCTCGCTTACCATTTCTAATAGCAGTTGTATAGATTTTTTCTGCTTGTTGTTTTTCAAAAATTTCAGCGTTAATTAAACGATCACCTATGGTCGTTTGTATACGATGAACAGCCGCTTTGGTGGAAAGGGGAAATACGTATATTGCTTCAATAGGATTTATACCTTTATTTTGATATACCTGAGTTAATTGTACATGTGCTATAGTCCCAGATATTTGAACAGTGGTCTTGCTTTCTTTCAATGGAATGATGGCATTTTCAGTAAGAACTTCTAAATATGGACTTTGATTATTTTTTTGGGAAAACCCCGAAATGAAGCTTACTAGGAATAGAGTGATGATTAAATGTTTCATGCTCGTTGTTATTAGGGTTACTATTGATATGAAATCAAATGTATGAGCCAAAAGAAGAGGGTGAACAGGGGTTTTAGTATTCGTAGCTACCGAAATAGAATCCGTAGGTTTTATTGAAATGTAATTCGAAAGCAAAGAGATGATTTAAAGAGATGACGTTTTTGAGAGGTGCCTGAAATCAAAATCTCTGTGCTGTTTAGCGTTCAGGAGTATTGTAAAGTATAAATTCAGAATTTATTTAACCAAATAAGAAAACCACCAAGAGTATTGGGACTCCTGATGGTTTTAACTTCACAACAACTAACAATTTAAGTAGGGTTCAGTTTTAAAACTATTCTATTTTAATTATGAGAATTTATATCATATACTTTTTTCTAATATAAGTACGTTATATAAATGATAATAAGAACTAATTGATACTTCGAAAATAGTCAACTTATCCTTTTTCTGAGGTAGAAATGAGAAAATAGTGACAAATTAATGGGGTATCATCACTATAAATATTTACCTTCGAATCCCTAAAAAAATTGATCTATGAGATATTTTTTACTCTTTTCTCTTTATTTTCTCATATCGCCCATATCCCTTTGGTCGCAGACAACTAACGAGTCAACGATTCAGGAAAGTATCGATAAATTGAAAATGGAGATTAATTCCATTAGCATTACAGAACAGGAACGCATTGAAAAATTACATGAAATAGGACAACTGTATTTTGACCAACCAGATAGCACAGCCTATTATTTAAATATGGCCCTAAAATTAAGTGAGGTAATCCAAGATAGTGTGTTAATTTCTGACACCTATATTAACTTGAGTTTGGTAGACCTGTTCAGGGACGATTATGATAGGACATTAAAGTATACAGATAGCGCTATTCAATTTCTAAATCCGAGAAATAAAGAACATTTTTTGAACTTAGGAATTGCGAGTAAAGTACAGGGTATTGCTTACAATAATAACGAGTATATGGATCTTGCATTTGAAAATATTTTGAATGCGAATAGTTTTTTGAGTAAGGCTCCCATAGATGAAACTTCTCAAAATTATTTGGTTCAAAATTATAGTGATTTGTCTTTAATATATTTCAATATTGAGGAATATGATAATGCCATAGAAAGTGCCAAGCAAGCCTTGCGAAGAGCAAAGCCTATTGAGGCAAAACATCATATGGCCGATATTTATAACACATTGTCATCGGCATATTCTGAAAAAGAGGAATATGTGGTTGCCGAGGTTTATATGGATAGTTCGACACAAACGTTTAGAGAGATAGATTTCATGCCTGGTTTGGTAAGAACTTTTAGTGCTAAGGGGCAATTGCTTATTAGAAAAGGTAAATATAGTAGTGCTAAAGAAGAGTTTCACAAAGCACTTTCATTGAGTCGTGATGCGAACAATAGTCATTTTATGACGTCTAGTTATTTAGATTTAACTACAGCATATTTTAAGAATAATGAACTTGTCAGAGCAAAGAAATATTTAGATTCTGCAGAAACCATTTCAAAAGAGTTGAATATACCGATGTTTACCATTAGAGTTGCGATGGCAAAATCTCAGCTTTTGGGAGAAGAAAACGACTATGTTCAAGCTATAACTATCCTTAAAGAGAATGTGGTTTATATGAAATCTGAAAATCTTCGAGAATCGTTACGTGATGCCTATGGTGAATTATACCAATTGTACAATAATCAAGGTGATGTTGAAAATAGTTTTCTGTATTATCAAAAATTTACTATGCTCAAAGATAGTCTCAAACAAGAGCTACAAAATAGTAAATTGAATGTACTACGTGTTGAGTATAATTATAATCAGGTAGTAGCCGATTTGGAGAATTCAGAAACTCAGTTAAAATTGGCAAATGAAGAGCAAAAACGAGTAAAACACCGCAATTATTTTCTAGGAGGTCTAGCAGCCTTGATTGTTTTGTTTTCATTATTTATGTATTTCCGTCAACGCAAACTTAGTTCAGTTCGGAGAGCAGTTTTAGAATCGAAGCAGGAAGTATTAAGGGTAAGGCAAGAGGCTTTGGATAATCAAGTTCGCTTTAAGAATAGACAGATCACTGATTTTGCCATTCATATTTCAGAAAAAAATGAATTGCTTGAAAATATCAAGACTAAACTAAAAAGTATCAAGGTGACTAACGATACTTACAAGGAGATGGTTAAAGATACCATGCATTATATCAATAATGATATTGAGCAGAATAAGGAAAAAATTCAGTTATATAAGCAGGTAAACGAAACGAACGATTCGTTTAGAGCGAAAATTGACCAACTGTATAAAAATCTTTCGGATAAGGAGAAAAAGGTTGCCACAATGCTTCGATTGGGGCAAACCTCAAAGCAGATTGCGCTACAGCTTAATATAAGTGCAGCGAGTGTAGATAATTACCGTTATACGCTTGGAAAAAAGATGAACATCCCTAAGGGAGAATCCTTAAAGATGTTCATACAAAATATATAGCAAATAATAGGTTAAGCAATTTTTTTTCAACAACAAGATAAATTTATGTCTTGTAAGCTTGAAGATGAAAATTTATGAGATACTTGTGAGAATATAAGATTCTTGAGGTTTCCCCTATAGATGTTCGCAAAGCTTCAATAATCAATTTTAAATAACCAGTTTCTCCATGCAACACCTTTATGTGGTATGATTATAAGAGACTCATTATTAAATTGTAAGAAATCTTGAATTTGGTTTAATTGATGGTCATGCCATTTCCAACACTACCACCATCAGCTTCATCAGGATTTAAAAACACCAATTTGCCTTCAGCTGTTTCTGTCATCAATATCATACCTTCACTGTCCACACCTCTCAGAGCACGAGGAGCTAGATTTACAAGCACGGTCACCTTCTTGCCAATAACTTCTTCGGGTGTAAAACTCTCGGCAATCCCTGAAACAATGGTTCGAACGTCTAGTCCTGTATCAACTTTAAGAATTAGGAGTTTTTTAGTTTTTGCCATTTTTTCAGCTTCAGCGATGGTTCCTACTCGCATATCGAGTTTGGTAAAATCATCAAAAATAATAGTGTCCTTTTGTTCTTGGATGGTAGCATTCATAGCTTGGTTTGCTTTTTTGCTCGCGTCCAATTTGTCGAGCTGCTTTTGTATCTGTGATTCCTCTATTTTGCTGAATAATAACTCTGCTGGGCCAATTTGATGTCCAGTTGGCATGTATTCGTTCAAAGTAGAAATAGAAATCCAATCTAAATTAGTCGAATCTTTATCCAATTCAAGATGAAGGATACTTCTAAGTTTTTTTGAAGTATGTGGTAAAAAAGGTTCGCTCAATACGCTTAGTACACTAGCTATTTGAAGTGCAACATATAGTACTGTTTTAGTACGTGCCTCATCAGTTTTGATTGTTTTCCATGGCTCTTCATCAGCTAGGTATTTATTTCCTAAGCGGGCAATATTCATCAGTTCTTGTTGCGCTTCACGGAAATGATAACGCTCAACCTTGTCTCCAATAATAGATGGATACAACTTCATTTTTTCTAAAATAGCTTCCTCATGGGGTTGTAATTGAGAAGGTTCAGGAACAATTCCATTATAATATTT
>JAESTG010000140.1 GCA_016763715.1 Flavobacteriaceae bacterium | reverse complement strand
GATTGAAGGAAAGCTCACCTCACCTTCAATTGTAGCTAGAGTTCCTTTGGCTAGTTTTTTACCAAGTTCCACTCCCCACTGATCATAACTAAAAATATTCCAAATTACTCCTTGTACAAATAACTTATGTTCATACATCGCTATTAAACTTCCCAAAGAAGTTGGAGTTAGCTTATTAATTAAAATAGTATTCGTTGGTTTATTCCCCTCAAAGGCTTTGAAGTTATTTTCCGTTTCACTTCCATAGGTTCCTTGAAGTAAAGCTTCAGTCTGAGCAAAACAGTTAGCTAATAATTTGTTTTGATGGTCCTTGTTACCATATAACGATTCAGAAAAAGCAATGAAATCGGATGGGATTAATTTAGTTCCTTGGTGGATTAATTGAAAAAAAGCATGCTGTGCATTGGTTCCAGTACTACCCCAAACAATAGTTCCTGTTTGGTAATCGATTGGGTTGCCATTACGATCTGTACTTTTTCCATTACTCTCCATGATGCCTTGCTGAAGATAAGCTACAAGTTTATTTAAATATTGAGAATAAGGAACAATGCATTCACTTTCAGCTTTAAAAAAATTATTGTACCAAACCGAAAGTAACGCCAACACTACTGGAATGTTTGATTCAAAATCAGCCGATCCAAAGTGTTTGTCCATTTGATTTGCTCCCTTCAGCATTCCTTCAAAATGATCATAACCAATAGCACACGCAATGGATAATCCAACAGCACTCCATAAAGAGAACCGCCCTCCTACCCAATCCCACATAGGGAAAATATTGTCTGAAGCAATCCCAAAATTGGCAACATCTTTTAAATTGGTCGATACCGCAACAAAGTGCATTTCAATATCGAACTCACTCGCCTCTGTCAAAAACCATTTACGAATAGTCTGCGCATTGGTCAAAGTCTCCTGTGTTGTAAAAGTTTTGGAAACAATAATAAAAAGAGTAGTTTCTCTATCTAAACCCTTCAGAGTCTCCATCACATGATCCCCATCCACATTAGACACAAACCGAACATCTAAATGATTTTTGTAATACTTCAAAGCATCACAAACCATATCTGGCCCTAAGTCACTTCCACCAATACCAATATTTACAACAGTTTTAATAGACTTTCCAGTATATCCCTTCCACTTCCCACTAATAACTTGCTTAGTGAATTTCTTTATTTTTCGAAGGGTACGAGCCACCTCAGGTTTCATATTATCAAAATCGCGTAGCGTTGTATGTCCAACGGCTCTACCTTCAGTTTCATTTATTTTCTCTTCGGAAAACTGAGCAGAAATGGCACTTTTCAAGTTAACCTCGTTTGCTAACTGAAGCAACAATTCCATGGTTTCAGAAGAAACTCTATTTTTAGAATAGTCCACATAAAAATCCTTCCACTCAATAGCCATTCGCTCTGCTCTTGAAGGATCTTCATTAAACAGATCTTGCATTTTTATATGCTGAAAACTATTGAAATGTGCCTCTAACTTCTTCCAGGCTTCGGTCTGTGTTGGATTTACTTTTGGAAACATACGTCAAATATACAATTTACGAAGAACGATATCAGGTCGTACTGTACTATAAAATTGAGAAATGAAAATTTTACTGAAAATGAATTCAATCTTATTGAAAATCAAGTATCTGATTTTAAAAAAGCAGTTACACTTTGGTACCTAAACGATGCTTTCTATAATATTCTATCAAACCGTCGATCGGTCTTCTAATCACATTTCCTAATTCTAAATGATAGGGCGCCATGGCATCCCGAATCATTTCTTCTGAAAAATGAGCGATAGAACCAATAAAATGGATAGGTACATTTTGTGCATCCTTATAACATAAAACGCGATTTTCAATAAACTTGGTCATTCCTTCACTTATCAGCTTATAGAAATAACCATTCACTTCTTCGGAAGTAAATATGAACTCTGCAAAAGATGCCAAATACGTATTTGGATTAGCCTTTTTATAAACGTTTATCTTAATAACATCTGGATCAAGATTAAAACGCTGTTCAAATTTTTTGGCGATTTTTTGTGGCATTTTCTGATAATAGTAATCACGAATCAATCGCTTTCCGAAGTAATTACCACTTGCTTCATCCATCAAGATATAGCCTAATGAAGGAACATTGGCATGAATTTTTTCGCCATCAAAATAACAACTATTAGATCCAGTTCCAAGTATACATACTATCCCTGGCTCTGTAGTAGCAGCATAAACAGCAGCCAACAAATCTTCATTTACAGACACTTCAGCATTGGTGAAAATACTGTTTAGCACTCCTAAAAAAATTTGTTGTGGAGTTTCCGTACCACAGCCAGCGCCGTAGAAATCAACTACCTGTACTTTCTCAAAAATACTTTTTAAATCCTCATTCCTATGAATACGCTGGTATAATTCTTCCTCTGGAATCACCGCAGGATTAAGACCCTCCGTGCGAGTTTTAAGAATAATATCACCTTCTGAATTCAATAATATCCAGTCACATTTTGTAGAGCCTCCGTCTGCTATTAATGTCATAGTCTATCTTAAATTGATGCAACGTGAACGGCTAAGTCTATCAGCTTCGCTGAATACCCATACTCGTTATCATACCAGGCCACTAATTTAAAAAAATTGTCATTAAGTGCCATACCCGCATTCGCATCAAAATTGCATGTATTGGGGTCGCTAACAAAATCCTGAGATACTTCTGGATCCGTAACATAATCAATAACACCTCTATAAGGTCCTTCTGCAGCATTCTTAAACAATGTTTTAATTTCTTCATACGTAGCGCTCTTTTCAGTACGTACGGTAAGATCCACTACAGAAACATCTACAGTTGGTACTCGAAACGCCATTCCTGTTAATTTCCCTTTCAAAGCAGGAATTACTTTCGTTACAGCTATTGCTGCTCCTGTGCTCGTTGGAATAATATTTGAAATAGCACTTCTACCTAATCGATAGTTCTTTCTGGACGGACTATCCACTGTGTGTTGTGTAGCCGTAGCAGCATGAATAGTAGTC
>JAESTG010000139.1 GCA_016763715.1 Flavobacteriaceae bacterium | reverse complement strand
TAAAGTATCTTCAATAAGAGCCTTAGTGTCTGCGTCTTCAAAACTTCTAAGAGTTTCCAACTCTTGACTAATTGCTATTGTGAAAAATGATTGTGTTTGTTCCATTTCGGGAGAAACGCTTGCTAATCCCTCAACTTCGCTGTCATCATTTTGGAAAAAGATTCCAGCAAAAACTAGTAGTATTACAGATGCTGCGATAGATAACGGTTTCCAAATATTGAATTTCCGCTGGGTCGTTGTTCTATTGGTCTCAAGTTTTTCTAGAAACCTTCTTTGATGATTGCTAGGTGTTTCGTGTACATCGAAAGTTCCTTCCAACCGGTCAAATAATTCTTCTAAAGAGTCTTTTTGCTTCATAATTATACAGTAATTAATTTTTTCCTTAAACTATCTTTGGCTCTAGAAATCATGGTTCTACAATTAGCATAGCTTATTCCTAAAACTTCACATATCTCTTCATAATCATAACCTTCAATGAAATGAAGCGACAGGATGTTTTTATAGCTATCGGTTAGGCTGTTCATACAATCCAATAATTGATTGGTTCGTATTTGTTTGTATTCTTCATTAGCTTGTTCTACATCTTCATCGGCTTCATCGGCGATATTCTCTTCCGAAACTTGAATAAACCGTTGTGATTTTCTGTACTGAACAATACTTTTGTTAATTACAATACGTTTCAACCATGAACCGTAGGTGGCAGTACCTTTAAAACTATCTAGCTTGCTAAAAGCTGTAATAAAAGCCTCCTGCATAATATCTTCAGCTTCTGCAGTATCTTTTACAATACGAAATGCAGTGTTGAACATAGCCTTTTGATAGCGGTTATACACTTCCAATTGTGCCAACTGATTTCCATCTTGACAAAGAGCGAGTAATGAATCAATATTTTGTTTGGTTAGCGTCAAAAAAATGGTTCGTTTACATTAGAGATATAATCGTTTGGTTATTGTTACACTTTATTCTGAAAAAACAGTTTAACTGGCATAACAATTGTCTTTGTGTATATGAAAAACCCTTTAAACATATTGTTTTTAGAGGTTTTGCTGAAAAATATAAAAATAAATTAAAAAAGAGACCATTCTCATCGTATCATTTATATGACAGAATGTCTCACTAAGATATATGGCTAAATCAAAATTAATAACGCTAGACAGTTTGTCATTTCATGAATTGAATGAAGATGCAGAGTTAATCCCTCTCATGACACCAGAAGATGAAGACGCCATGGCAAAAGAAGAATTACCAGAAACCTTACCTATTCTTCCTCTTAAAAACACCGTTCTCTTTCCAGGGGTAGTAATACCAATCACGGCAGGAAGGGATAAGTCTATTAAGTTGATTAATGAAACCAACAAAGGAAATAAAGTTATTGGTGTGGTTTCCCAGAAAGATGAATCTAAAGAAAATCCTGGGTTAGAAGATATCAATACCGTGGGTACTGTAGCAAGAATACTCCGTGTCTTAAAAATGCCCGATGGAAATACTACAGTAATTATTCAAGGAACAAAACGCTTTGAAGTATCACAATTAGTGACCACTGAACCTTATTTAACAGCAACCATTAGTGAAGTTTCCGAGGCTCGCCCTGCAACAGATAATAAAGAGTTTGCTGTTATTATTGATTCTATCAAAGAATTGGCATTAGAAATTATCAATGAAAGTCCTTCAATCCCTTCAGACGCAGCCTTTGCTATTAAGAATATTCAAAGTAATTCGTTCTTAATAAATTTTGTTTCCTCAAACTTAAATGTTTCCGTAGAAGAAAAACAAAAATTACTGGAGATAAACGATTTGAAGGAAAGAGCCTTAGAGACTTTGCGCTACATGAATATGGAGTTGCAAAAACTAACACTTAAAATGGATATTCGGTCCAAAGTAGAGACCGATATCAATAAGCAACAGCGTGATTATTTTCTTCAGCAGCAAATGAAAACCATTCAAGAGGAATTGGGTGGATCATCGCATGAGGCAGAAATAGAGGAAATGCGAGTCAAATCCAAGACTAAAAAATGGAATGAAGAAATAGCAGAACATTTTGATAAAGAGTTGACAAAAATACAACGAATGAACCCTCAGGTGGCTGAGTTTGGGATACAACGTAACTATTTGGACCTTCTTTTGGAATTACCTTGGAATGAATACAGCGATGATAATTTCGACTTAAAGCGTGCTAGAAAAATTTTGGATCGAGATCATTATGGTCTGGACGATGTAAAGAAGCGTATCATTGAATATCTCGCAGTATTGAAGCTTCGAAATGATATGAAGTCCCCAATTATATGCCTATATGGACCTCCTGGAGTTGGTAAAACTTCCCTTGGAAAATCTATTGCTGAGGCTTTAGGACGTAAATACGTACGAATGTCCTTGGGTGGTTTAAGAGATGAAGCAGAGATTCGTGGGCATCGTAAAACTTATATTGGAGCTATGCCAGGTCGTATAGTCCAAAGTATAAAAAAGGCGGGGACGAGTAATCCAGTGTTTGTTTTGGATGAGATAGATAAAATTTCAGCTGGAAATCAAGGAGACCCTTCATCTGCCATGCTTGAAGTTCTGGATCCAGAGCAAAATAATGCCTTCTATGACAACTTCTTGGAGTTAGGTTATGACTTGTCTAGGGTAATGTTTATTGCTACCTCAAATAGTCTAGGAACCATTCAACCAGCTTTGCGTGACCGAATGGAAATCATAAATGTATCTGGTTATACCATTGAGGAGAAAGTTGAAATTGCAAAGCGTCATTTACTTCCGAAGCAATTAAAAGAACACGGACTTACTAGCAAACATCTTAAAATTGCGAAACCACAACTTGAAAAAATAGTGGAAGGATATACAAGAGAGAGTGGTGTTCGGTCACTGGAAAAACAAATAGCCAAAATGGTACGCTATGCCGCGATGAATATTGCCATGGACGAGGAATATGTTTCCAAAGTGACCAATGATGTGGTAGTAGAAGTTCTAGGCTCTCCAAAATTGGAACGAGATAAATACGAAAATAATGATGTGGCAGGAGTGGTAACTGGTCTTGCATGGACTAGAGTTGGTGGCGATATACTTTTTATTGAATCGGCTATTTCTAAAGGAAAAGGTTTACTCACCATGACTGGAAACTTAGGGAAAGTGATGAAAGAGTCGGCCACAATTGCTCTTGAATATATTAAGTCAAACGCAACACAATTTGGTATTAATCCTGAAGTGTTTGGGGATTATAACATTCATATTCATGTACCTGAAGGAGCAACTCCAAAAGATGGTCCTAGTGCGGGAGTTACAATGCTAACATCCATAGTATCACTTTTAACACAACGTAAGGTGAAGAAAAATCTAGCCATGACTGGCGAAATCACACTTAGAGGAAAGGTGTTACCCGTAGGAGGAATCAAAGAAAAAATTCTTGCTGCAAAACGAGCACGTATTAAAGAAATACTTTTGTGTGAAGACAATCGAGCAGACATCGAAGAAATTAAACCAGAATATTTGAAAGGTTTGACCTTCCATTACGTTAAAGAGATGAGTGATGTAATCGAGTTAGCCATAACAAAACAAAAGGTGAAAAACGCGAAAAAGCTGTAACTGACACGTTATTTGGTTGTAGAATTGGATTGGAAGTTTGAAACTTATAAGTTGCAAGCCGAAACCTTTTCACATTGACGAAAATAATTTATCATTGTACTCGTTTATCTTACCAGAGAAGGACACTATAAATTAATGATTCGAAAGCTAGTCTTTTTATTTACCCTATGTTTTGCTACCGCTACTCATGCTCAGGTTGGAGGTAAGGCGACCTATCAATTTTTGAATCTTGTTAATTCTCCTCGTCAGGCAGCTCTAGGTGGAAAAGTAGTAACTAACTATGATTATGATCCAACACAGGGTTTGTTCAATCCAGCAAGTATTAACTGGGAAATGGACAATCAATTATCTGTTAATTTTGTTGATTATTTGGGCGATGTGAGTTATGGTACCGCTGCGTATGCTTATTTATGGGATCGACACACACAAGTCCTACATGGAGGAGTTACCTATATTAATTATGGAAGTTTTGATGGTTACGACGAGCAAGGAAATGAGACTAGCAGTTTTAGTGGATGAGAAGTAGCACTTTCACTAGGTCATGCAAGAAACATTCCTTTTACTAATTTTCATGTTGGAGTAAACTTAAAATTTATTTCTTCAAAACTAGAACAATATTCGTCATTTGGGATAGCAACAGATATCGGTGTGATGTATGTATATGAGCCTTGGGATTTACATATTACAGGAGTAGCTCGTAATTTAGGAACTCAAATAACTCCATACGAAGACACTTACGAAAAGCTTCCTTTTGAAGTTATTTTAGGTATTTCACAAACCTTACAGAATATACCTATTCGTTGGCATTTTACATTGGAAAATATGCAACGTTGGAATATTGCTTTTGCGAATCCTAACAGAAATCAAAACGATTTAGAAGGTAACACCACTTCAGAAAAAATTGGGTTTATTGACCATGCTTTTAGACATATGATTATAGGCATGGAACTCTTTCCTGAAAGCGGATTTAATATTCGTTTGGGGTATAACCTTAGACGCGGTGAAGAACTGCGAATCATCGAACAACGTTCTTTTGCTGGTTTAAGCGCTGGTTTTTCCATTAAACTTAATAAATTGCGGCTTAGTTATTCTTATTCGAAATTTAATGCGGCGGCGGCGTCAAATTACTTCGGGTTGAATATAAATTTGCAGTAATGCGAACCATTATCATAGCCATTGACGGATTTTCTTCTACAGGTAAAAGCACCGTAGCAAAACAACTTGCCGATTATTTGGACTATTTATTCGTAGACACCGGAGCGATGTATCGCGCAGTTACCTTATTTGCGCTTCGGAAGGGTTTTTTAGCTGAAAACAACATTGATACTAAAAACATAATTACTGCATTACCAGAGATTGAACTTAAATTTATAAAAAACTCGGAAGGAAAAAGAGATATCTTTCTCAATGATGAGAACGTAGAGAAAGCTATTCGAACCCTAGAAATCTCTAAATTTGTAAGTCCTGTTGCGGCTATTTCCGAAGTACGGAAAAAATTAGTAGAACAACAACGCAGAATAGGTGAGGGGCAAGGTATTGTTATGGACGGACGTGATATTGGCACTGTGGTATTCCCAAATGCCGACTTAAAAATATTCATGACAGCTTCGCCAGAAATTAGAGCGCAACGTCGCTACGATGAGTTATTAAAACGGGGCGATAGCATTAGTTACGAAGAAGTCCTTGAAAACGTCACCGAACGAGATCATATTGATTCCACACGAGATGATTCACCCTTACGGCAAGCAGATGATGCCATTGTAATTGACAATAGTG
>JAESTG010000138.1 GCA_016763715.1 Flavobacteriaceae bacterium | reverse complement strand
CTCAGGAACAGGCTATAACAAATAGGCAGCAAATTTTAGAGCCTCTCTTTAAATTAAGGAATAAAATATTATGAGTACTAAAGAAGAAATCCAGAAACAGCTCAAAGTAGCCATAGTTGAAGAACCAAATAACATTGATAAAATTTTATCACTAACTAGGCAACTGGCATTAGCTGATAATGACAAAGTCCGTTTTTCTGTTGATGCAGGTGTAATAGATAGACTTGGTAGAGAATTAGTGGCAAGGCATGAAACAGCAGTATCTGAACTTGTGAAAAACGCTTATGATGCTGATGCTGCTTATGCAAAATTATATTTTTCTAATGTAGATGATGTTGGAGGTCAATTAATTATTGAAGATAATGGTAATGGTATGAGTCGCGGACAATTGGTAAATGGTTTTATGCGAATATCCTCATCAGACAAAGTACATAATCCACTTTCGCCAATTTATGGTAGAAAACGAGCAGGTAAAAAAGGAATAGGTCGTTTTGCTACTCAACGTTTAGGAAATGTCTTAACTATTGTCACCCAAACCATTGATAGCCAAGAAGCCTTAAAAGTTACAGTTAATTGGGATGAATATGCAATGGACAAAGATTTGTTTGCAATAGCCAATACTATAGAGGTTATTCCAAAAGAACGAGAAAAAGGTACAACACTTATAGTAGATAATTTAAGAGAATGGTGGTCTGAAGCCATGATCAAGAGAGTATACAGGTATGCTTTAGATGTCATTCAACCATTTCCTTTATCAGAAGAAGATACTATTGACAATGATGAAAAAATAGTAGATATAGGTTTTAATGTTGATTGCTATAAAGATAATGTGGCAATAGCAGATACAAAATCAATGTTTTATGACCATGCCATGGCAGAAATTGTTGGTTCAATTGATGAAAAGGGTAATGGGTATTGGGAAATAAAAAAATCTAAAATGCCTGAGGCGAACACTCTACAACCTCAGTACTTCAGTAAAGATGATAAAGATGATAATATTCCTTTTAAATTTCTAAAAGGAGTTGAGCTTAAAGCCTATTATTTCGTTTATAAGATTGGAATGATTCCAAAACAAATTGAGAGTTACATCAGTAGTATATCAAATGAGCAATCTGGAATCAGAGTATATCGAAATGGTTTTAGAGTATTGCCTTATGGAGAATCGAATGATGATTGGGTTGAATTAGATGAATCAGTAAGAAAAAGAAAGTTTCTGCAGATTCACGGAAATCATAACTTCTTTGGTTTTGTTGAAGTTGAAGGAGATAATCCCAATTTCATTGAATTATCCAGTCGTGAAGGTTTTTTAAACAATGAAGCCTATAATGAGTTGGTAAGTTTCGTATATAAATGCTTAACATCTGCAACTTTAAGAATTTCATCTGTAAGAGGAATAAAAACGAAAACCAATCAAAAAGATTGGGAGGCAAAATTTGTTAGAACACCAAAAGAAAAAGTTGAAGATGCTGTTGAAGTTCTTGAGGATTTAGCGAAAGGATTCGAAAATGAAAATGAGAACATTGGAAGCGATAGTAATACTTCACAAGAGGAGAAAGAAAAGAAAAGGCGAGAAAATGAGGAAAGGGCTCGTAGAGCAAGAGAACAAGCCGAATTATTAAAGGAAACCCTGCAAGAGATAGGTGAAATTAATATGCTTCGTGTACTTGCCGGATTAGGAATAGTGATTGGAGAATATACTCACGAAATTTCTCAATTTTTAGGTCCTTTTGAAATAGATTCTAATTATTTAGTTAACAATCTCAAAAAAGGTTCGCCAGAATATGAAATTGCGGTCAAATTAAAGGAAAGATTTAATTCTTTTAGGGTGTATTCATCATATTTTGAAGAAACTGTTTCAGAAAATGTCAATCGTGAGCTCAGACCGATTGATTTAAGGATGGTAATTGACCCTTTCTTTGAAACAATGCAAAGGGATTTAGAACGAAACAATATCTCCATAGATGTTGAGTACTCAGATATAGACTTATATACATGTAAAATGCATATGTCTGAATGGGCATCCATTCTGTTCAATTTATATAGTAATTCTAAAAAGGCGTTGAAGAGGGGAAATCCTGGAACCAAAAGATTGTTAATCAAAGCTGGAAAGAATGAAAAAACAGTTTTTGTTGAATTTATTGACAATGGAGATGGTATTCCTTCCGAAAACAGAGATAAAATATTCAATGCTTTTTTCACCACCTCTAGCCCAAAATCTAGAAGAAAGAATACCAATGAAGAATTAACCGGAACTGGATTGGGATTAAAGATTATAAAGGATATAATTGAGAGTTATCAAGGCGAAGTTCAACTTGACAACGTACCTCAAAATTATTCTACAAATATTCGTATTGATTTACCACTAACCAAAATAGAAGAAATAGACGATGAAAACTTTTAATGTGTTATACATTGACGATGACCTCGTTAATAGTAAAGAAAAAGAAGATAAGATAGATCCTCTTGTAAGGGGGTTGAGTTCTCAGGGGAAAATAAATTTTGCTTTCGAGTATCCAGGAAAATTGGAATCATTTGTAGATTTTTTGGCAGAAAAGTATCAAGACATAGATGCTATTATGGTTGATTTGAAACTAAATGAAAACCATAAGGACAAAGAGGATTTTGCCACTTACCCAGCCCAGATACTAGCAAATGCTATTAGAACTTATCAAAATGGTAAAGACAAAAAATTTGAAGAATTCCCTCTGTTCCTAATATCATCTTGGGAGAATAGAAAAGCATTGTATGATTCAGACATTAAATCACATGATTTGTTTGATTTTTTTGTATCTAAAAATGATATTGCTGAATTAGGTGTAGTCTATGAAAATGAAATGCACTCTGTAATTGCTTCTTACAAAGAAGTTTCCACAAGAGCCCCATTGCATGAATTATTAAAAATAAGGGAAGAAGAATTTGATAGCCTAAATGTTGATTATGATTCGTCTGATGAATTAATCTCTACGGTCTCACAGTTCATATTTAATGATATAATAATTAGAAATGGAATTTTGATTGACCAAGACGTTTTGGCTGCACGCTTGGGTATTGATAAAGAAAAATCAGATGATTGGGGCAAATTTATCGAAGCCATAAATCCAGCAATTAAGTACAACGGTGTGTTTTCTGAAGCGTGGGACAGGTGGTGGTCGAACAGGCTTCTAGATTGGTGGGATTCTGAAATATCTAATGAAATAGTACTGATTAATAGTTCAGCTGAAGAAAGAGTAGCGTTATTAAAAGAAAAGTTAAACTTACAAGATTTAGAAATAGCTCAGCCAATAGAAAGCTATATGAGTAATTCATTTTGGACTGTATGCAAAGCTTTAAATCAACCCTTAGATATCTATGATGGTTTAGTTGTCAATCAGAGAAACGAAACTTGGCAAGATAAAGAGTATGTATCACCCAAAGCTGTTTTTGAGGGAGTGTCAAAGAAACAAGGAATTAAACTTCATCCAAATGAAAGAGTTCGTTATGAGGAGATGAAACAAATATATAATGAGCGTAAATATGGTAATAAGTAAAGACGTAATAGCAAAAAGAAATAGTCTTGCTAGAGATATTGCTACCGTTCAAGATATTCTTCATGAATTTTTTCCTCTAGCAAATATAGGGTCACTAAACTCGGCAATTTCTACATTAAAAAATGGAAAACCTATTTTATGCCCTTACCAAGAGATAGCTCCTTCCTTTTGGGGGTATAAAGTGTCAAAGCTAATTTTCAGATTGGATGGTGGTGTTCCAAGAAAAATGAAACCTACTGGTGCTGTTGATTTAAAATTAATTGTAAATATCCATGTCGTAGGTAATTGTGATTATTTAGGAACGATGGAAGACCCCCTTTTATGGTTAGCTATCGATTTTAAAATAGAAGGTGATATACTGAAAAATGATGAAGTAGTTAAGGTTTTTACCTGCTACCATTTGGATAGACATATAGTAAAGAAGGGAGATGGAGAAACTGAACCACACCCATTTTATCATTTTCAATATGGTGGCAGACATTTGGTCAATGCAGACGGTGGCTTGGATACAGGAGATTTAATCGTAATTGAAACTCCTAGAATAACTCACCATCCATTGGATTTAATACTTGGTTTGGATTATCTAATCTCCTATTTCTTTCCAGAAAAAAGAAAAGAAATTATCCGGAAAAGCAGAGAGTATTCATTGTTGTTAAGGAAGTATCAAGAGATAATTCTGAAACCATATTTTCACACACTTGCCAGTTGTTGGAATTACGACCATCAAAGCATAGTGTCTACTAACCCCCTATGGACACCAATATCCATATGTCCCCAAATTGTATCATAACTAATGAGTATTAATAAAAATATACTATCATATCTAAAGAGTTATTCTTTTGAGATTGACAAAATTAACAGGTTAATTGCTTCTGTTTTTTGTGTATCAAATTCTTTAACTGTTAAAAAAAATAGACTTATTAAAAATATACTTATTAAAGAGGGCAATGGTGCCGAACAAATTGCTCTAAATGAGTTTTCTAATCTTTTTTCCGAAAACAACCAATCTTTTGATTTTGAATGTCTAATTGAATTGTTTGAGTTCGTTATTTCCCCAAGTGATAAAATTGTAAATGGGGCTGTTTATACACCAAAATATATAAGAAATTATATTGTTCATTCATGTATTAGGGAGGATGAAAATCTAGGAACTGCAATTGCCTGCGATGTAGCTTGTGGTTGTGGTGGATTCTTATATGAGTATGCCATAGGTATGCATAATAATACTGGAAAGAGAATTATAACAATTATCGAAGAAAATTTATTTGGTATAGATATTACAGGGTATAGTATCGAAAGGACAAAGATATTATTATCACTTTTGGCGTTATCTTATGGTGAGGATATAGAAACGATTCGTTTTAATTTATTCATAGGCGATTCGCTGGAATTTGACTGGTTCGATAATTCTGAAATAGTAAAATCTAATCAAGGATTTAATTATGTATTCAGTAACCCTCCTTATGTAGGATCCTCTAATTTAGACCTTAACACAAAAAGCTTAATGAAGAATTGGAAGGTTGCATCTACGGGCAAACTAGATTTATATATACCTTTTTTTGAAATAGGTCTTAAGTGGCTAAAGGAAGACGGTATTTTGGGATATATTACAGTAAATAATTTCTATAGAAGCCTAAATGGTAGAGCTCTTAGGAATTATTTTACAAGTAATAGTTTTAATTTTCGGCTTATTGATTTTGGAGGGGAGCAAGTGTTTAAATCAAGACTAACTTATACGTGCATTTGTCAAATCACTAAATCTACAGGAAGTTTATTTTACACTAATTCTACACCTTCTAAAATTCAATCATTACAAAATACAGATTTCATTGAGATGAATTACGAAGAGCTCTGTGATTTTGATGGTTGGCAGCTAGATGATGTGAGTGTTCAATTAAACCTTGAAAAGCTTGAAAATTCTGGCGAAAAATTGATTGAGATGTTCAATATTAGAAATGGTTTTGCGACTTTACGCAACAAGATATATCTGTTAAAGCCCATTAAAGAGGATAATGATTTCTATTATTTTCAAAAGGATGCTAAAACTTATCAAGTAGAAAAAGAAATATGTCGTAATGCTGTCAAACCCAATATTCTAAAAGTTGATTCCGATTTAGTTGAGTTTAATGAAAAACTTATTTTTCCATATTCTATTATCGACAAACCTAATGACAATTTATTTCAACAACAATCTAACCGCTTGGTCAAAGTAATCGAGGAAGCAGTCTTTAAGATAAAATACCCCTATGCTTACAATTACCTTAAAGCAAACAAAAAAGAGCTTGCGAAAAGGGATAAAGGACAAAGGGATTATGAAATCTGGTATGCCTTTGGACGAAGTCAGGCATTAAATATTACAGGAAAGAAGTTACTTTTTCCATATATTTCAGATAATCCATATTTCGTTTACACAGATAACGAAGAATTGTTATTTTATAATGGTTACGCACTAGTCTCTGATTCGGAAGAAGATTTGAAATTTGCGCAAAAAATACTTAAAACAGACGTGTTTTGGTATTATATAAAGCATACTAGTAAACCATATTCTAGTAATTATTTTGCTTTGGCTAAGAACTATGTAAAAAACTTTAGTATACCTGATTTTTCTAATTCAGAAAAAGCATACTTCATGAAGTTGAAAAGAAAGAGTGCCATAAATAAGTATTTGCTCAATAAATATAACATTACGGATATTAATTTTGATTGATAATTAATGCTTTTTTTGAGT
>JAESTG010000137.1 GCA_016763715.1 Flavobacteriaceae bacterium | reverse complement strand
TCTGGGCGTATTCCTGACGGTGGTGGGCATTACCATGGTGATTCTAGCGGAGCTGGGTAAGCTAAGCGGGCCGTTAGCGCCACTGCCAGTAGACCAAGCAAGAAAGTTTTTGAGTTGAAAAAGACTAGAGTCCTTTACTCCTAGGATAATAAGATTACCTTCTTCTCCAAAGGTATCTAAAAACTGGAGGTATTCTTCATTATACTTATGATCGTCTGGTAAAAGGTTGGCTTCTGTGTAGGTGAAACGCATGTTTTTCCACTGCATTCCCATAAATACAGTCATCCCCACAATGGCAATAATAATTAATGCTCTATTCCGAAGAATAAAACGTGCCACGGCACTCCAAAAACCGATACTAAATAATTTATTCACAGACGAAACTTATAATCGCGCAAAGGTATTAAAATACCAACTATAGAATACGGTTTAAGTCCCTATATTTTAAGGTTGAAAGTAAATTTGAATGAAATGTTGTCTTCAAAATCTGGAAGATGATAAAAGCCATATCTATAGGCAACACTTATTCCAAATCCGAAAAGAATTCTATTGAGTTCTAAGCCGCTTTCAGAATAAAAATTATCAAGGGTTTTAAAATTTATTCCTTGATGATCCTGTGGTCGATCCAGATTTCCCCAGGCATGCTTGGTTAGAAAAACAAGTTCGGGCTGGAACCTGTGGCTAATATAAAATCTTCTAAGGCTATGTTTTACCTGTAAAGTAGCTAGTTTGTCCGAAAAGAACTCGCCAAAATACATGGTTTCAAAACTACTAATACCAGCTACTGAGAAACGTTGTAAAATTTCATCCTTGGTCGGACTGTTTGGGTAGGCATGGAATAAATGAGTAAGTGGCACTTTGCCAAAGGCTGCACTACCTTCCAAGACTACCTTGGTGGAAGAAAGATTGGGACGTTTAATATGATGGTCTAGTTTTAGGCTCAATTTCGTATATGTAAAATCACTTTTGACAACATCTTTAAGACCTTGTGTAATTTGGGCGCTAATTTTAGGGAGGTTGTCTGTTTGGGTTACGATGCCCTCTTCGGAGATAAACTCATTAGTGGACGGGCTTATTCGAAAAGAGATGGTAGCTTCCGAAAGGTGATAATTTTTGTAAACATCTCCGTTTTTCGTGAATTTATAATTTTCTATTTGATCTATTTTGGTTTGGGAAAACCGCAATTCGGACATCACTTTTGAAGAGAATTCATGCTGAATACTACTACGCCAAGTACGATAGGAGTAAAACTGTGTAATATTAATGAGACGAGGTTCAAAAACAGAATACACACGAGCATCTGTTAAGTATTTGTAGGCTCCTATTTCATTAATATCGTTTTGATAATAAATATTGAACCATGTGTTATGTTTTTTGTTTAGCCGAATGTTGCCTCCTAGGCTGTATTTAAAGTTCTCATCTTTAAATCCATGTGCAATATATCCGCCTATTTTAAAAGTTTCAAAAAGGCGTTCGTTGGTTATCCCTCCAAAGCCAAGTCGGAAACCTTCGTAGTTATTATACTTTATAATATAGCGAAGATCAACATCAAAAAATGCAATGGGATAATACCCTGTTGCGAAAGGGCTTTCTTTTTTTTTGTAGTTTTTTGGAAACTTCGGTGGAATCCTTAACCTTTGTATTTGGTTGTTGCGCAACAACACTAAATGTTAATAGTGACAAAAGTACCGTTAAAAAGGCGGGGGTGCGCAATGATAGAAGTTTGAGTTGAAGTTATAAATAAAGCGGCATACGAGCCGCTTTATTGTGTTTTGTTTAACTAATTATGAAATTATATTTTCATAATCTCTATTTCCTTTTTAATGAATTTTTCTTCAATTTGGGTGATATGAGCATCGGTCATATTTTGGATGTCTATTTCAAGATTTTTCTTCATATCATCACTAACGTCTAAATTTTTAATGTCAGCATTGGCACTTTTGCGGTCGTTCCTAACACCTATTTTCGTTTCTTCACATTCTGCCTTTGCCTGTTTGGCAAGTTCTTTTCTTCGTTCTTCCGTTAATGGTGGCACATTAATAATAACGCTTTCCCCATTATTCATTGGATTGAACCCAAGATTTGCGGCGTGAATACCTTTTTCAATTTCAGGAATCAATGTTTTTTCCCAAGCCTGAATTGTAATTGTCATCCCATCGGGTGTATTAACGTTAGCTACTTGGCTTAATGGTGTTGGACTTCCGTAGTAATCCACCATAACACTGCTTAACATTGCAGGAGATGCTTTACCAGCCCTTATGTTTGCTAATTTTTTTTCCAAGTGAGATATGGCATTACTCATTGCTTCTTTGGAGCTATCGAGAATAAATTTAATTTCGTCTTCCATAATACAAATTTAATTTTTTCTATTGAAATCAAAAAATGTTCCACTTTTAATTTCACGCATTGACTATAAACTGACTTTCGTTCCTATGTTTTCTCCGGAAATTACTTTCATTAAATTTCCTTTGGTGTTCATATCGAATACGATAATAGGTAACTCATTTTCTTGACTTAGCGTAAAGGCAGTTGTGTCCATGATCTTCAAGCCTTTTTTAAGTACATCATCAAAACTTATAAAATCGAATTTTGTTGCATCTGCATTTTTTTCAGGATCACTTGTATAAATACCATCAACACGGGTTCCTTTTAAGATTACATCTGCCTCAATTTCAATGGCACGAAGCACTGCAGCACTATCCGTAGTGAAATATGGATTTCCAGTCCCTCCTCCAAAAATTACAACACGCCCTTTTTCAAGATGGCGTACTGCTTTGCGTCTAATAAATGGCTCGGCAACTTCATTTATTTTTATGGCACTTTGTAAGCGTGTAGGCACATCTTCTGCCTCCAGCGCACTTTGCAATGCCAAACCATTAATTACAGTTGCAAGCATCCCCATATGGTCTCCTTGCACCCTGTCCATACCTTTACTTGCTCCTGCAACTCCTCTAAAAATATTTCCACCACCAATTACGATGGCAACTTCCACACCTTTGTCAGTTATTGTTTTGATATCTTGGGCATATTCTGCCAATCTTTTTGGATCAATTCCATGATCT
>JAESTG010000010.1 GCA_016763715.1 Flavobacteriaceae bacterium | reverse complement strand
ATAGATTACGATCCACCGCTCAACATACCGATACACAGTAATGTGAGCGATACTAATCAAATAGGATGTCCAAAAGTCTCTAGGGTCATCCACGGGACTCAGACCAAACACCATTAAAGGGAAAAAGAAGGCAAAAAATGGAATTAATACCAGCAATAACTTGGTATCGTTAAAGCCAACTAATTTATAGCGTTCTTCCCTTTTAATGTATTTCACTGTATAAATGTAATGGATTAAAAGTTAATGCGGTATTGTACATTGGGAAAAAAACCACGTTGATAAACAGTTCCTACAGTCCCCGTATTGGCGTTGTATCCAGACTGAAAAATATTTTGCTGATTGCTCAAGTTTTGTAGATCAACTGAAAACTCTTGATTCACTTTTTTACCATTATGTTTTAGTGTTGTTTTAAAATCGAATCTAAAATAATTTGGATGCTGCTTTTCAAATAGTTGATCCTCAAATAATACTTCAGTATTGGCCATTTGAGAAGAAATTAGGTCGATCGGTGTATAACGTTTTCCGCCGGCATAGGTAGTTTTGAAATCAAAACTCAAGGTGAAATTGCGCTTTAAATTGAACTCTTTTCCAGCTAAAACATTGAAAATATAGTTTCCGTTAAATGCTGTATTTCGTTCAATATTATCACTCCCGGTATATTTTGAATCGAATAGGGAAGTGGTGAACAAGAAATAATAGCCTTCATTAAAAAAGCGCTCAATCGTTAATTCCAATCCGTAATTGGTTCCAGTTCCTGTATTTTCATAAGCAGTTCCGTTTGGTAATTCAAATCCAGCACCTTGATTGAGCATAGTGAAATTTGACGCAAAAGAATCGACAGGAACTTCATAAAGATATTGGTAATAAACCTCTGCTTTTAGACGCATGTTTTCGGACAATTGTAAATCATAGCCCAATACATTATGTATGGCTCTCGTAAAACCTAAGTTTTGATTCGGAAAAGTAGTTTGATCTGTACTTTCGTCTTCTATAAAGTATACCGTGATGGGTTGAATTTGAGAATGTAAGCCACTTCCAACGCTAAAGGTATGTCGTGGGTTTGGGCTGTATTTAAATCCAAGTCGAGGTTCAATAGCGTGAGATTCTGTTAATAGAAAATGTTGTGTATGTAGTCCTCCATTAAAAAGTAATTTTTCAGAAAATTTATGCTGATAGTTGATATAGGACTGCATAAGCATTGCATTTCCATTGTTCTTTGCAATGATACGGTAGTCATCAAAGACATAAGCACTATCTTTAATTTTAGTGGTATAATGTTCGGCAATTGCGCCTACGGCAAGTGTGTTTTTTGCGTTGATTTTATGATTGATTTTATAATTGGCAGATAATTTCTGTTGTGCGCGATCAAAACCAAAAATGTTAAATGCATTTCCGTCTGAAGATAAGGTATCGCCTTGTCCAATTGTATTTGTGATTGATCCAGCTAATATTAATTCAGAAAAAGTATTTTGGTTGAAGAAGTATTTATGAGAAGCACCAATAACTCCTGTTCGTGATCGAAATTTGGTTTGCTCATTCGGATCTGAATAAAGGTTGGTTGAATCCGGTTCACCTGTTGCTTCAAACTCAATATAACTTATACCACCAATTCCCCAAACTGTAAATTTACCAACGTTTTTAGTAGGGAAATTCATTTTAAACGTTAAATCTTGATATTGAGGAACTGCGGATCCTACGCCCAAATCAATTCCTAAAGCGCTCATTACTCCAAGCGTTGAATATCTGTAATTAACAAGATAAGAAGCACGGCTGTTTTTCGAAAAAGGGCCCTCTGCTCCAAATTCAAACCCGTTAAAACCGACTTGTGCTAAATATTCTCGCTTTGCATTATTTCCATTTCTTAAACGCAAATCAAATACGCCTGAAAGTGCATTGCCATAATCCGCACTCCATGCTGAGGTATAAAAATCAGAATTGGAGAGGTTGTTAATATTTAGCATACTAATTGGACCACCAGTTGTACCTAATGTCGAAAAGTGGTTGGGACTTGGAATGTCAATTCCTTCCATACGCCAAAGCACACCCAATGGTGAATTACCACGAATAATAATGTCATTTCGATCATCACTTACACCGCTCACTCCAGCGTAATTTTGAGCCATTCTAGCAGGGTCATTTAAAGTGCCTGCAAATTTACCTGCTTCTTCAGTTGAGATAGTTCTGGCACTGACGGTGGCCATTTTATTAATGGTTTCTTTTTTATCCTCTTTATAGGTGACTTCAACCTTGTCCAATAATTCAATGCTTTCTTCTAAACCAATATTTACAATCAATTCTTTACCAGATTTCAGTTCTTGATTTGGAACCACAGCCACTTCGTATCCAGTAAATTTTACAGTTAAGGTTAACCTGCCAATTGGCACGTTTTTAATTTCAAAGCTCCCGTCATAGTCTGTTATGGCGCCTATTAAGGGGTCTGTATTTTCTATAAAAACTTTGGCGCCTGGTATTGGAAATTGTGATTGTTTGTCCGTTACAATTCCGCGAATAGTTTGGGTTATTTCTTGTCCAAAACTCAATATTTGAATAAAAAATAATAAGAGTATAAGGTTTAGTTTTTTCATTGGATTATGTTTTTTATCACGATACAATGATCGAACTATTCAACCGAAAAGAAAAGCTCCTTTTGTTGAAGTGTCATTTTATGAACTTGAATTGTCGCGAAACAACTTTGAACCTATGGTGGTATAAATTGTACAACTCAATATGAACTACTTTTTGATACTATTCGACTTTTTATTTCTTGCATGCGAATCTGACTTAAGTGTTGATTCAAATGATGTTCAAATTGACTTAATTCAATCGTTTTATCAAGATTTTAAAGTTCCAAAATGCCCCAAAAATCATACCGACAGTATTATTCCAATCGCTTATGGTTATCCGGGTGAAGAGCTTAGGGCAAAGGCAGATTCTGGACTGGTTGTTTTGGGTGGATGTGAATTGGGTGAGGCAAATTATTTCTGTAAAATTCACAAAATTAGTTTTTAAGGAATT
>JAESTG010000136.1 GCA_016763715.1 Flavobacteriaceae bacterium | reverse complement strand
GTAGCATTTCCTAAAGGCGACATTTTATCTGCGTAAGAAATAAAGCCATCAAATCCTTTAACACCTTGTCCTGCAGTAGTAGGTGTTGGCGATTGAGAAATTGTATTAACTCGTACTTTTTTATCTCTTCCGAAGAAATAACCAAAACTTCGTGCGATAGATTCTAAATATGCTTTATTATCAGCCATATCGTTATAATCTGGAAATACTCGTTGAGCAGCCATATAGGTTAAAGCAACAATGCTACCCCATTCGTTCATAGCATCCTTCTTATACAACACTTGCATGGTTTTATGAAAAGACAAAGCGGAAACATCCCACCCTTTTTGCGTCCATTCATATTTTTGATCTGTATAAGCTTTCCCCTTACGAACATTCACGGACATTCCAATAGAGTGTAATACGAAATCTAACTTTCCTCCCAAAATATCGACAGCTTGCTCCACTAAATTTTCAAGATCTTCAATGTTGGTCGCATCGGCTGGAATAATTTGTGCTCCTATTTTCTCAGCTAAATGATTAATTTGCCCCATTCGCATAGCAATAGGCGCATTGGTTAAAACAATGCTACCACCTTCTTCATGAACTCTCTCTGCTGTTTTCCAAGCAATTGAGTGTTCATCCAAGGCTCCAAATATAATTCCGCGTTTTCCTTTTAGTAAATTGTATGACATTGTTGTTTTTAGTTTAGTATAATGTTGTCCTAATCATTGGATGTTAGATGAATTTACATCCGTCAAAATGCAATCGCAAAGATACATTAATTCAATAATTGTTTGGCATGGGCAATGGCCGAGTCACTTACCGAACTTCCCCCAATCATTTGTGCAATTTCAATAATGCGTTCTTCGGCTGTCAAATCTTTTATTTGAGTAGTGGTAATATTGTTCTCTTCAGCTTTAAATACTCTTTTATGATAATCTCCTTTAGCCGCAATTTGCGGTAAGTGGGTGATACTAAACACTTGCATATTCGCACTCATCTCACTCATAATCTCTGCCATTTTGTTTGCCATCTCACCAGAAACTCCCGTATCAATCTCATCAAAAACAAGAGTGGGTAATTTTCGATAACGTGTTAAAATAGCTTTTACCGCTAGCATAATTCTACTCATTTCTCCTCCCGATGCTACTTTTTGAAGTGAACCCAAAGCCATTCCTTTATTTGCAGTAAAAAGTAACTCAAGTGTGGTGTTCCCATTTTTTCTGAATCCATCACCCACTTCAGTCAAGTTAAACTGAAACTGAGCATCTGGTAAACCTAAATCCTTCAAAAAAACCTCTAACTTATTTTTCAAAACGGGAATTGCCTTTTCCCTATTGACGGTCAACTGATTTGCAAACTCTAACACATCATTCTTCTTTTTCTCTAACTCATATTCCAACAATTCAATACGATTACCAATATTAGACGAATCCTCAATTTTAGATGCTAAATCTTCTTCAATAACAATAAGTTCTTCTACCGTTGCTACAGTGTGTTTTTGCTGTAAATTATAAAGAGTCTGAAGTTTTTCATTCACCTGTACCAACAACTTTGGATCTGCATCTAAATTTTCATTCACTCCTTGAATTTCTTCGCAAACATCCTCCAACTCAATAATAACGCTATTCAACCTATTCCACAATGTTTCATATTCCGAAGAAAAACCCTGTACATGTCCCAAGACAGTTCTCGCTTGACTAGTAGACGCCAAAACACCTGAATTATCTGCCGCAAGTAATTGCGATACTTGAGCAAACGATTCTTGAATTTCTTCTGTGTTATTCAGCTTTTCGTAAGTTTCTTCCAAACCTTGCTGATCCAAAGATTGCAACTGAGCCTGAGTCAATTCAGTATATAAAAAACTATGATAATCTAATTCTTTGGCAGCTTGTTCTTTCTCTGAAATTAATTTTTCAAGTTCAACAGCCACCTTCTTATATACCTCTAAACTGCCCGTATAGCGTTTCAACAATGTATCATTTCCAGCCAAGGCATCAATCACCTCCATTTGGTAAGCTTCAGTTATTAAGGTTCGGGTATCGTTCTGACTATGAATATCAATCAAACGCTCACCTAAAGTTTGCATTTGCTGAAGAGTCACTGGTGTGTCATTCACAAAGGCCCGGGACTTCCCACTAGGTAAAATTTCTCTTCGTAAAATACTTGTAGACTCGTAGTCCAAATCATTTTCTTCAAAAAGAGAATTCAAGTGATAACTTCCAATCGAAAACTCAGCCTCAATAATGCATTTATTGGTGGCATCTTTCATCACCTTTAAATCGGCTCGTTTCCCCAAAACTAATCCTAACGCCCCAAGCAAAATAGATTTCCCAGCACCAGTTTCACCAGTGATGATTGTTAAGCCAGTATTAAAACCGACTCGGATATCTTCAATGAGCGCATAATTTTTTATGGCGAGGGATGTAATCACAAAAAGAGAAATTTGGTGGTTTTATTGTATAAAAAAACTCCCTCTAAAGTAAGGGAGTTTTATGGTTTCTGCAAAAAAGCAGCTTATAATTTTATCTTGCTCCAGTTGGCTCGTCTAGTTGGTGCAATTCTATTCAAGTTATCCAATAGCGTATTGATATCTACTCGACTACCGCCACTAAAGATTGCTTCAATTTCGTCGGCTTTTGCATCGAAGAAAGTTCTCAATAAGAAGGAGTTAGGACGACGATCATTAATCTTCTTTAAACTAGAAATAGCTTGAATTACATTTTTTTTGGCTAAAGTTTGATTGGTTCCATCCATTTTGTCCATTCCATGACGGTGGTAGGTATACAACGCTGCATGATATTCTTGATATACGTTGCTAATCATAGCATCGTTATAACGATATCTGGATTGTGTCCCATCTGTTGCTTTCCAACCTGAAAAATTACTTGAGGCTGCTGTGTTTACAATTTGTTTGGCTATGTCAAAATATTCAGACCCACCATTCAACGCAAAGGTATCTGCATCCAGCCCAATAACCGTATATACATGATACGCCAAAACGGAAACCAAATTGGAATCGAAATTATTGATATTAAAGACCAAAGGCTGAAACTCACTATAATCAAAACTGAATTGTCTATCATTATAATTGTAAACTGGCGTATCATAAATAGACCCATATACTGGTCTAGAAGATTGCACCTGAATTGTTCCAGTAAAAGCAGTCGACTCGAAACTCTGAATAATCAATGTAAAGTTACAATCAATTCGTTCCTGGTTTTTATAAGTTTGATTGGTCCAAGTAGTAGTATTCAAAAACTCTGTCAAT
>JAESTG010000135.1 GCA_016763715.1 Flavobacteriaceae bacterium | reverse complement strand
TGCTCCCAATGGAATTTGTCCACCAACAATACCATGACCGCCATAAAAACCATACTCTTTTGAAAAGATATGCATGGATCCGCCTAAACCTTGAGACGTACCAGTGGCTTTTCCATAGAGTTCTGCCATGATTCGTTTAGGATCCACACCCATACCAATGGGTTGTACGTGGTTTCTATAAGCCGTTATCATTTTATCCTTACCCAACTCCATAGCATGTAAGGCTCCTGCCAATACAGCTTCTTGTCCATTATATAGGTGCAAAAAGCCACGAACTTTTTGATTGATATAAACTTGGGCCAGTTTGTCTTCAAACTTGCGCCAGAAAAGCATGTCTTCATACCATTTAAGATATGTTTGTTTGGTTATTCTCTTCATCTATTACAGCGTATTGTTCCAGAATAAAAATTCATGAAAGACAAAAATACTATATTCTTATCGACTAAAAAACCTCTAATTCCTAAAATACAAACGAAAACGTTGTCGGTAATATAAATAATGAATGATAAGTGTTAAAATTGTGGAGGAACGACTGGTAAATTCCGAAGAAATTACAAATAAGAACTATCAAAAACTAGGGGCAACAAATCCTTTACTGAATTTGCTTTCACCACCTTGCCTGTCGCACCCATAAAATAGATAGGGATGAGTGACTTCTGATTCACCTCATACTCCGCCAAAGATTGACGACAAGCTCCACAGGGAGGAATAGGTGTAATTGTATTGTGCTTCAATGAACCTGCAGTAAGTGCTATAGCAGTAAATACATCATTGGGAAATTGAGCACCAGCATAAAAGGCAGCCACACGTTCTGCACAAAGCCCAGAGGGAAAGGCGGCATTCTCCTGATTATTACCAGTAACTACTTCTCCCGATGCAAGTGCAATGGCAGCACCTACCTTAAAAAACGAATAAGGCGC
This sequence comes from Flavobacteriaceae bacterium, assembly GCA_016763715.1. The sequence goes on along the minus strand of JAESTG010000135.1, from coordinate 5,235 downwards.
ATAAGCATTTTTACGTGCTTCATGCGCCTTATTCATTAAGTCTTGAATATCTACTGGAAGTTCTAAAATTGATTCAAATACTTCAAGTTCGGTTTCAATTTTAATCTTTTTCATTGGTTCAAGATACTAAATATCTCGTGATTACTATAAAAAAGCAAGCCATCACACTATTCTAGTATTCGTCGTACTCGTCTCCAAAGTTAAACGTTAGTCCAAAACGAAGTGTCCCTTCCAATGGACTTCTTACTTTCGAAGATGAAAACAAATAAGACATATCAATATTAATAGAAGTGTATTTAAACCCAGCTCCTAAAGAAAGAAATTTTCTTGATCCTTTCAAATCACTTTCATTAAAATAACCTGTTCTAAAAGCAAATACATCTTGATACCAATACTCTACTCCTAATGCCCAAGTAAACTCTTTCAACTCTTCGCTGAAACCATCGGGTGCATCACCAAATGATTGGAAAATACCAGAGAAAAAGCTAATATTTTGATAATCGGCAATAGCTTGAGATTGCTCTTCATCAGTTATTTCACCGTCACCATTTAAATCTAAGTCTGGTGGAGTTGGAACTAATAATTTATTTAATTCAAGGTTAACACCTACTTTATTGTATTGATCCAAGATAAAATCGAAACCAGCTCCAAGACCTAAGTTCGTAGGTAAAAAGTTCTCCTGCCCTACGTCATCATACTTAATTTTTGGTCCTACATTAGAAATATTGAAACCAGCCCTCCAACGTCCGTCGAAGTCATTGTAGGCAATTTCTTCACTCTGATAATAACCTGCTACATCAACCGCAAAAGAACTTGCTGCTGACGCATCTTCATTAGATGCCTGTATTTTTAAATCAGAACGTAAATAACGTCCCGCAATTGCCATAGAAAAACGATCATTCAAACGAAGTGCATAAGACACGTCGAATGTAAATTCGTTTGGACTTTGGATTAACGGTTCTTGATCGAAAGTATCTCTTAGTTCGATATCACCTAAACTGAAATAACGAAAACTCGCAGCAATAGCACTACGTTCATCAATACGATTATAATAGGTTAAATTTCCTAAGAATATATCATTTACCAAATTACTAAGGTATGGAGTATAGGTAATTCCAATACCTTGTTTAGAAATAGCAAAGGCGTACTTAGCTGGGTTCCACTGTTGCGCAAAGGCGTCTGCCGAAGTCGCAACTCCTATGTCACCCATACCACCTGCACGTGCATCAGCTGCAATTAATAAAAAAGGGACACCAGTCGTAATTACTCTATTAGACTCTTGAGCAGTAGCTTTTATAGACACTAATGCTAATAAAATTGGAATAAAAAATTTCTTCATAAGGTGTTTAATTTTTCACAAATATACTTTTAATTTTTAAAGGATAACCAGTTTTTCAAATTTTTCAACTTGCTGATTAGTTAACGAAGATTTCACTGTAAGCTCGTCTACATACGCACCTTTTCCAATTCTATCTCCAAAATCGTCACGTCCATCCCATACAATATCACGAGATTGACCACCCTCTGTAAAAATGGTTCTATTAAGGGTTTTGACTACTTTTCCTGTCACCGTGAAAATCTGTACTTGCACATCCAGAGTTTCAGTTGGCCGATTATGCTCAAACCAGAATTCGGTATAATTTACAAATGGGTTTGGATAATTTAATACACGTCTTACTTCGAGCTTATCATCTCCAAAAACAATGAACTGTATTTCACTTGTTGAAGAATTATTATAAACATCCCATGCTTTAAGGGTTAAAGTATGTAATCCTTCTTCTAAATTTCTTAATTTATAATTGGCCGTCCCCCGTGTGAAATCATCTACATCTGCTTGATAATATTCGTTCAACACAAATGGATTTGCCTCATCTCCGTCCAAAATAGCAATAAGGTCGTGACCAATTCCACTAGCAGTGTTAATCCCATTCTCATCTTCTAACTTAGCAATAAGGAACGGAGAATCGTTTGTAATACCTCCAGAAACAAAGGACTCATCATTCATAAATAACCTAATATTGGGGCCCGTATTGTCCTCGGGTGCATTTTCATTGAGCCCCCCAATGAGTACATCAAGATTAAAACCTGTTTGATCTTCTAGCGCTCCATCCTTTTGAGCATACAAACTCACCTTACCTTTACCAACTGGAATTTGAATATCCCTTGGTACGACAAATTCAAATTCAAATTTTCCATTGATTACCGATGCTTGACCATTAAACAAACCTTCACCCAGTGTTTTGAAATCTAAAATCAACAACCGGTTATTTTCATCTCTCACTCCGTCATTCCCTAGGGTTTGGCGTTGTACATCCTTATCAAACACCTTTACCTCCATGACTCCATTATAATTGGTCAATAGATTTCCATTTTGACCCACCACCTCACCGCCAAATTTTACGCGACTAAGCGCCTGTAATGTATCGGTTGACTGCTTAATTGGGACATCATTCAATGTAGTTAAACGTACACTTTGTCTTGGAAAAGCCAATCGCATGGCTGGATCACCAACATAGAAAATAACCCTTCTATTATCATTTGAAATTTGATTCTTTGAGATTAGTAATGCTTCTGCTGGAGGAACTGGAATATCGCGACCAAAACCAAAAAGCTCTTCCGCTAATATTTCATTAAAAGAGACACCCAATTGAACACCTACTGACCTTGTTGTTGTAATTAAAGAGACAGCACCTCCATCCCTATTCCAAAAAGTAAGTTCACCAGCTGTAATACGCAAGGGATTATCAAATTTTGTAAATTCACATGTTACCGTAACTATGCAAGGGTATCTATTTGCATTTTGAAGGTTTCGTCCTGTTGTTTTCGTATAGATGAATTCCTTTGCCAATCCATCCTCTCCTCCATGCCCAAAGTAGTTAACTATAAGTGCACCCACTTCTATTGAATTGATTATAGCCTCTGTCACCTCTGGATACCGATTTCCTCCTGCTGACGTTTCCTGCCGAAACGCATCAGAATGAATCTTCTTTACATTAACATGAGGTTTCTCTGCAGTCACACGATCTCCTATCGAATCTAAAGTAACCTCAAGCGCGCGGTACTCATATTCTTCATCAACATCATCGGAAATCAAAACAAAATTATTGCGCCAGTTTCCATAAGAAGCCTTAGAGGCATAATTAACAACCTTATCCACAAGTGTATTGGCGAGGGAAACATTATCCACCAAAATACGCCCCACAACTACGTCGAGCTTTGCCTCCACAGCCGAGTTAATAAGGTTTCCTTCTTTTGGATCCATGCTTACAAAAAAGTCGTCACTCATATAAGAAGTAAAGGTACTCGTACTGGAAGGTGTATGAAACGTTGGGATAATATTGTTATTATCCGCAAATCTATTTTTCATATCTACTGAAGTATCTCCAAACAGACACAAATATTTAATTCGTTTGTTTTCGGTAGAAGCATTTTCATAAATATACCTAACAAAATTTCTAATCGCTGAAATATCTTGTTTTCCAGAGCTAAATTCTTCGTAAATTTTATCGGTAGTTACTACTTTAACATTTAATCCATTAATGTTTTTATGATGATTTGCCAATCTCAAAGCAGGTTGAATTAAAAAAGGTGCTGTCACTATTAAATAATCGATATCCTGAAAACTTCCAGAAGCATCATTAAATATAGTCCCTTTTAAATCTTGATTAGTAACTTGTGTTACAGCAGCTCGAACTGGTGTGAAATAGTTGTTCGGATTAACCGCCACGTACTCTCTTATCTCACCTAAATTGGCTTTAAAGCTTACAGAAGCGCCATTTTCATTTGGCTTAGCAGTGATAAACTGATAATTAGTAACATCCCAAACTTGTGAAAACTGCGAAGCATTTCCTATTTCATACTGTCCAATCCCAGATAAATCTGCCGCACCATTGTATCGAAATGATAATTGCCCATCAACTCCTTGTAGGTTTCTGATAGCTGCTACGCTTATATAATCTAAATACCCAACACTAGACGGGTTCCCAGAATTATTATAGGCCAAATCAACTTTAACGGTCTCGCTCGAAGCGATAACCTCTACCTTAGAAGCGTCAATCATTAATAAAATAGGGTCATCAATCTTTGAAAAACTCAACGGACTCACTGGAGTGTTGTTGATATTAATAGTCATACTAGTAGCACTTTCAGAAGCCGCAGCAGCACGCACAAGAACTTCTACAGGTTGCCCTTGGGCTATATTCGGAAATATGAATTCGTAGGATTGTTCATTTTCAATATCAAACCGATTACCAAACCAACGACGCCCCACTTTTGCTGGACTAAACTCGTCTACCTCATGAAACTGAATATCATCGAAACGATTAATAATCACATTGGCCGTTCCTGTTGGCTCAATCATAGCAGCGACTCTTCTACCAGCCGTATTACCAACAGTAACATAATAAAAGGACTCGTCGCTATATGGATTTAAAAACGTACCGTTCTCAAAAAGGCTCTGTTCTGTATAGCCTTCTACCCCTGTACCATAAAAAAGGATAAAATCGTTGCTATCAAAACTCCCATCTTCCTCTCCAATTACTTGAATAGAATTTTCTGGTAAATCAAATATTAGATTATCAAGATTTCGTAATGGCAAAGGTTTTCCACCATTCCCATATATTTTAATATTTCTAGGGTTAATACCATCGGTATTCATCCCTAAATCGTTCAAAAAACTCTTAGTAATTCGATAAACACCTGTTTTTTCTACCTTAAATTTATACCAGTTTCCAGTTGCTAAGACAGAATTCGTAATGGAAATTCTATTAGAGTTCCTTGTTTGTTTCTTATAGGTATAATCTACAGAGAAAGAGTTTACTTTTCTAAACTGTCCATTCACCCGTACAACTGGTGAAATTGCGACAGTTGTGTAAATAATAGAACGTCCTTTTGTACTACTAATACTATATTTTGGACTGTTAGGAACTAAATCTTTATTTACTTTTCTAAATTCTTCTGAAGTAAGATTATCATAAACAGTATTCGTAATCTGCAACGAGCTTTCATTGGCAAATCCCGTATCTTCCCATTGATGTTGATATAATAGAACATCTGTCTCTAATTGGAGGTTTAAGTTAGATAACACTCTATCGCGTCTACTTGAGTTTTCAGCGCTTGTGGTTCCAATTAATGAGGATTTAGGTGTGTTTTCAACCTCCCATGATATAGTGACATCTCTATTTTGAGCATATGAATTGGTCACCATAACCAAACTAACAAATAGCAATAGTAATT
>JAESTG010000134.1 GCA_016763715.1 Flavobacteriaceae bacterium | reverse complement strand
CATGGTAAATACCTTCGATTGGGAATTTACTTGGTACGCCATTTTTGGTATCCTAATGGTGACAGCGTTAATGACATTAGGATTAGGACGACGAGTCAAAAACAAACCTTTCATTAATCACTAGCATGGAGAGCAGTATCTTTAAAGTTATATAATTTGAATACGTAAATACATGAAATATTTAATAGTTTTTGTCTTTTTCTTCGGAATCATATCCTGTGGTAATCCATTGGACGAATCGGCACCTACATTGAAAATGGAAAGCACTTCTATGGTCGGTAAAAAATCATTTCCGAAGTTAGATTCCACAAGATATAATGTTGGCTTTCTGATTATGGATGGAGTGTTCAATACAGAATTAACAGCCCCATTCGATATTTTTCAGCATACAATATTTAGAAAAAACATAAAGGCAATGAATGTGTTTACAGTCGCCAATACGGATGACCCTATACTTACGTTTGAAGGAATACGAATACTGCCAGATTATAACTATATGTCCGACAATGTTCCTAAAATTGACATTCTAGTAGTTCCTAGCGCGGAACATCATTTAGACACCGACCTTGAAGATGAAGCTATGCTCAATTTTATTAAGAAGGTGGAAACTGAAGCGCAATTTATCACTTCACATTGCGATGGTGCTTTTGTATTGGCAAAGGCTGGGTTGTTGAATGGAGTTGTTTCAACTACATTCCCAAGTGACTTTGATACCATGCGTGAAATGTTCCCATCATTAGATGTTCGCAAAGAGGTACTATTTGTCCATGACGGTAAGTATATCACTTCAGCAGGGGGAGCCAAAAGTTTTGAGGCAGCACTATATTTGGCCGAACACCTTTATGGAAAAGATATTGCACAATCTTTGGCTGGTGGATTGGTAATTGATTGGGATGTAGAAAAAGTTCCACACCTGATTATTTCAAAAGATTAAAGAGACTTTATTTCATTATTCTCCACTACCTGCGAAAGTACAATTTGAGTTTTCGTTTCCCCATAACTGAGTAATTGATCGATGAAAACTTCCAAATGTTTTTGGTTTTTTAGCACCACTTCCATCACTATGTTTTCATTCCCCGTGATACGATAGCAATTGACCACTTCATCATAGGTTTTTACTTTTGAAAGAAAGGGCTCTAATTTACCCATAAAAGCACGTAAAGTAATGATGGCTTGTAATTGATAACCACATTCAAAAGAAGATACATTGGTAAAGTAACCACTAATAATTCCTGCGTCCTCCATTTTCCTAATTCGTTCCGAAACTGCAGGTGAACTAATCCCAACTTTTCGTCCTATTTCAGCATTAGATTGACGCGCATTGAGTTGAAGGCAATTAAGAATTTTCCAATTAAGTGAGTCTATATTCATTTTCAAATGTATTTCAACAAAACAAAGCTGTTTTTAAAGTAAAAATAAGGTTTTTCATTAAAGTCGAAAGTATATTATACTTTTTTGTTGGTAAATTTGAAATAATTGCATGAAAATTTAGTTCCAAGTTATGTTACCCAATGTACCCAAGCACCTACCGCAATCCCTTTTATACCAAAAGGCTATGGAAATCTTCACCCTTTCTCGAAATATTTCACATTATTATGTGGATGACTTGAACTGCCTTCAAAAGGATGGGAAAGAAAATCCTGAAATTTATTTTACTGGAGATATTGTTCAACAATCTGTCTCTTTGGCTCCTGAAATCCTCAAAGCTGAAAACCAATCATTTGTGGAAGACAAGCACAAATATGCTGCATCTGTAACACATTTAACAAATAAACTCTACAAAAATTGTGAACGTTTAGAACGCACTCATAGTAACGGTCGAGATTTTCTTCCAGTACTCCGCAATGAGCTAAAAAAGTTTAGAAAGTTACAACGCAACTGGATGTTGACATTTTAATCGTTTACCATTTATTTTTTCTAAATAAAGGCCTTTTATAATACACCTGTTCTTGTAATTATTTAATCAGTCTCGGATCCAAATCTAGTTTTCCGCTGTTTGTTATTTTCAATTTTGAAATTAGCTTATGATTGGGGTTAATTAAAATATTAAATTCGGGAGGCAAAACAGCTGAAGGTACCGAAAGTCCTAAATCTGAGTTTGAATCCAACCATTTAGAACCAAAATCTTGACTTAAAATTAGAGGTGGATCCGCACGCCAACTTTCAGAAATAGAGGTTACTTTAGCTGAAGACACAATGAACTTACCAGCAACTTCCGCTTCAATAAATTCAAAATCTTGATTAAGAAATTCAAAATCAATTCGAGTTAACATTTCCAAAACACATAAGGATAAGTGTTCCGAAAAATATAGCATAGAACGCCCTTTTTTATTCCAACGTCCTCCATGTATACGCGCACCTTCTCCGCTTAAATCCTGTACAAATTCCTTCTTAGCTACCCTGTAGATTTTCACAAGTACACATATTAATAAATACCGTGTTCAACCCTACCAAGAATATCCTTAACAAGTCTCGCACCAAAACTAGTGTCTAAAAAATCTATCGGTTTTTTGTAACTTAATACTCGAATTTCTTTGTGTAACCACTTTGTGAAGTTTTCCATAGTTCCAAGCACTTCTATACCACGAGAAATTACAGTTGCAATTTCCAAAATTTGTTCTGTACTATATACATTGAGTAATTCGTGATCTTCTTTACGCTGAATAGTTCTATGGGAGACATGAAGCAGGCTGCTCATTTTTTCCATAGAAACACCAAGAACGGCACTAACGGTGGCAACTACAGATTTTGGCAATCCAGTGCGGGTAAGATGAATAAGGTCAATATCGCTATTAACGGTTTGACCCACTTCTATACTTCCCCCTAAAACACTAACAATACGGTCATATTTATTCTCTAACCCATAAAAAGCATTAGGTTCCTGTACGAGATTGATGACTTTTCCTTTTTTCATATACACGACATTTGACACAAAAATACGTTATTTTGTCGTGTTTTCAAAATTTACATAATATTTAATAGCTATTACATCCAAAATGGCTGTTGTAAATTATATAATCAATCTGTATCTGACATTAAACCTAAGTCTACGTATTTCGTCGATACTGTCCTCCTACTTCGAATAAAGCACTAGTGATTTGACCCAACGAACAATATTTACATGCCTCCATTAAAGCTTCAAAAATGTTCTCATTGTTAACCGATTTTGTCTGCAAACCCTTTAACAATGTCGAGACCAACTCATTATT
>JAESTG010000133.1 GCA_016763715.1 Flavobacteriaceae bacterium | reverse complement strand
TTGAATCTTTAACTTCTTAAGTTTTTTTTTCTGTTCAGCTTCAGCTTGATACATTAGCATAAAATAGGAGAAGCAGTTTTGAGTCCGCTGTAAACAAAACCTTAATATGCGGTACAGGCAAACCAATAGAAAACAAACTAGCGATATTAAAATAGGCAAATAAAAAAGTGGTTGCAAATGCGGTTTTGTTATCTATGGATGACATAGCATGAGCAAATGAAGAAATGAATTTATCCAAACGTTATTGGAATACTTTCTATTGCCAATAAAAGCTATTAGTTGCAGGAACCTCATCTACTTACCTTATCGCTAAAATCTGTAGGCAGAACTACTAAATGGACGAATAAGAGATGCCGTAAAAGGAACGAGGGAGGCAAAGGAATGAAGATATTTTGTGTAAAGTCTCTAGAATGTAATTTTAAGCGACCCAGATTCAACACATAAACGCAAGCGTACCAAGGGAGAAATGACAGGCTTGAATATTTATGCCAATGCATTACATACAATTTATAAGGCTTTTGACAAACACCACTTACTTAGCCGTTTTGGCTTTAAACTACCTAAATCGACAAAATCACAAACCACTGAAAGGACAATTTCTGACTTTGAAAACTGGACGTACAAACCAAAATTAATGGATCGGGTTAATGATGAAAATGGAAAATTGCTTACTGAATATGAAATTGATGGGTATCTCGAATATATTTTGAAGACATGTATTGACAAGGAACTTTGTTGATTCAAATAATAATTTTACAGATGAAATACAGCATTATCTCTATGACCTGTCTCTAGTTCATTGAAAAAACCTTTATGTGTTTCTATCAAGTTATCAGCTTGATGTTGGGTTACCACCCACCAGCCCTTTTTATAAAGGCGTGTTTTTTATAAAATAAAGTCTAGCTTACTTGTGTTATAAAAACAAAATTACCTACTTTTAAAGTAGTTAAATTTATTTAACTACTCCCCTCCAAAAATACCCTTCTATTAACGTTTGCAGTTAATGTAGGTGCTTTTTATTACGTATTACATTAATGACAACTGTTTAAACGTATTCCATATGAAAAAGAGCCTTTTCTTTGTTACACTATTGCTTATTTCCATATCAGCAATCTCTCAAGACGAAAATTTTTTCAACCCTATAAGTTCGGTCGCAAAAATCCCACAATCACCAGAGGTCGCTGCTTTTGGAACGTTTGCTAACAGTATTAATATGTACAATGGGGTACCTACCATTGGGAATCCTATTTATACCTTTCAGGGAAAAGAGCTCAGTGTCCCTGTTTCACTTTCCTATGATGCCTCAGGTATTAAAGTGGATCAAATTGCCACCAATGTAGGGCTAGGGTGGAATCTCAACTACGGGGGAGTGGTCTCCAGAAATGTTAATGGTCTGCCCGATGACTATATTAATGATGGAGGAGGGCATCCTGAGAATAAGATATATAATGTACAGAATTGGGTTAATTATCTAGCAGGACAAGGTAATATTCATGGCCAGCATCCACATCAAGCTGGAGCTACTTGGGCTAAAAACACCTATCAAGCATATCAAGACAACAATGTAGATCTCCAACCAGATACTTTCTCTTTCAATGTCAATGGGCTTTCAGGCACTATTTTTACTGATTATGGTGATGATACAGGGCCTGGCACCTATAAAGCCTATTGTTTGGAAGACCCCTATATCAAGGTTGAGTACTACCAGAATGAAAAATTTATTATTACTGATCCCGCTGGTAATATATACACATTCGGAAACTCCCAAAATAGTAATTCAGCCGAACAGATATATCATTTGACATCACCAACTGGACCTACAGCTGACGAATATGAGATACAATACATTACGGCTTGGTATCTCACAGAAATCAAGTCTGTAAACGGACTTGACACTTTTACTTTTGATTATTTTATTGATGAATGGAATGATAGGGACATTCCAGCCCCATTGCAACAAATGGAAGTCAAAAACCTTACTAGCTGTGGTGTAGGACCTCTTCAAACATGGGGAACCAAGGATTTAGGATACAATGATTACAAAAAAGATCAGGTTCGTTTAAATAAAATATCATATACCGATGCCACTGGAGATACCCAAGATATTTTGATCGTTAGCAGTCAAAATGACCGAGACGACCTAGGGAATGTTCGTCGAATAACTGGCTTGAACATCTATGACCGAATCAACCCGTCAACAGCTAACAACGAACTATTAAAAGTTGATTTTGATAATGATTATTACTTTGGTGATATAGCCAAAGGATCAGAGTATAAGCGTCTTAAACTCAACGGTATTAGTATGTATAGAGACAACAGTGCTGATCCAAAAAAGTATATTTTTGCCTATAATAACCCACAGCTTATTCCTTGGAGAAAATCCAAAGCTGTTGATTTTTGGGGGTATTATAATGGAAAAACCAACAATGCAGATTTCGCTCCTGATCCTACTTTGGATAATTCAGATATTGCCAATTACTTCTACGAAATTCAACCGACCATTTCTATTAATGGCTATAGCGGATCAAATAGACGCCCCGATTTCTCTAAGGCCAAGATAGGTTCATTGACTTCTATTATTTATCCAATTGGAGGCAAGACAACCTATGGATATGAAATGCACCGTAATAATCAAGATGATGGTTCGGGCAACGGCAAAATTGTTGGAGGACTTCGGCTTCGATTAGTTACCAATACCACTGAAGATTCTGAAAACGGAGAGAATTTTCCCTATCAAACCTACTATTATTATGGTGATTTATATGATCAGGTAACCAATCATGGACTTACTACCCCAAATGGAACTATACCAAGTGATTATATTTCATCTGGAATCGTACAACAAGACCTATTGTTTAGTGAATCCAAGGAGGTAGATTTACCTTCATCCTCTTTTGCCTGTGCCGATAAAGCATACATCTACACTAAAAATAGATCGATTCAAGCACCTTATAATATTACTTATTCCAGTGTTTCCGAGATTCGATTTAATAACGGTCAGTTTGATGGATGTACAATAACCGATTTCAATAATGACACTTTCGAAGGTGTTTCAGGTATGGCTGAACGATTACCTCCTTTCCAAAATGTGAATTTAAACTATGGCGATGTTCATAAACAAAGAACATTCGACAAAGACTTTGTTTTACTTCAAGAATCACAAACTACAGTTTCAATGGTGACTTTAACTTCCCAAGAATCTGGGATACCAGAATTCTCCGGAGTGAGAGTATATCAAGGGACTGACGCAAATGGAGCTGGCTCTACTGGAGGAGGGACTGGTTGTATTAGATTTGAATCATCTGGGACAGGGTGGGTTTTTAAACTCAAGTTATATGATGGGAGTTGTCCAAGTGGATATGACCAATACACTAATGATGGGTATTCTCATTATTACTATACGCCAGGTTATGGCTACAAACAGCTTTGGAAAAAGACAGATAGCACCACCAGTAGAAGCTATGAAAATGGACAATTATTAGAGCAATCCAGTAGTTTTACCTATGGAAGCAGCAACCATAATTTCCCCACCCAAACAGTTACTACCGACAGCAAGGGAGGTTATATAAAATCAAATACCATATATTCTTCCGACTATGCCAGTCTAACGGGATATCCTAACGTCTCTCTATTACAAGCCATGGTAGCCAGAAATCAATTGAGTACTCCAGTTCAAATTACAACTTCGTATGACAAAGATGGTTTTGGCTCTGGAAATTATGTGCAAATCTCACAACAACGCAGAACTTTTGGCAACTTTACTCCGACCTCTGGGTATCCAGCAGGTTTCAGCCTAATACAACCTTTCAAAGTGCAAGTTTCTAAAGGTACTGCTAGCTTGGAAGATCGAGTAATTTATCGCCGATATGATGGGTATGGAAATCTTACCGAAGTCTCATACCCGCCTGTTTCTGCCATGCGACATATGTATATTTGGGGGTATAAAGGGGATCATTTATTAGCTGAAATTAAAAATGCTTCATTTGCAACTATTGATCCTTCCACTCAAACTATTTTGGACAATATCATTGCTGATTCTAATTCTGAAAACACCCAAGCTGAAGAAGACGACCTCCTCGAAGATTTGAACGACCTTCGAGTTTTGACAGATTTTGAAGATTCTCAAATCTCTGTGTATACCTATGACCCAAGTATTGGAGTAAAATCGGTGTCTGATATTCGTGGCTATACTAGCTTTTATTATTATGACCAACATAATCGCTTAGATTATGCTACCGATCAAAATAATAAAGTGTTAGGTAAAAATGAATATGTATTTAGAGTAAATCAACCCACAGGTGAGAATTACATTAAAACTACCAGCTACCAAAGAGGGTTTGTACTATCTCAGATTAACAGTGGAGCCGCTTTGGATAATGACAAGATAGAAAGCATATCATTTAGTGATGGAATGGGGAGACTCAAGCAGAGTATTTCCCTTCGTGGTGGTGGCAATCGAGAAAATATCGTTCAGTATATCGAATATGATAAATTGGGAAGAAGAGCCCGACTGTATTTACCTTATGCCTCGACCACCTCAGGAAGTAATTATATTCCATTGGCAACAGCTGGCAGTAGCACCATAGGTTTTTACAATACTGCCAAATACGGAACCACCTCAAATCCATACACTGAAAATATCTTTGAAAAATCTCCTCGAAGCCGTGTTCTAGAAACGGGTGCTCCTGGTTTAAGTTGGGTTGCTAACCCAAGTAGCGATGCTGATCATACTGTTAAAACTGACTATGGTTTTAATAATGGAGGGGAAGTAAGAAGGTTTAATGTGAGCTATACTAGTCAAGGCGCTTCCCCGCAGTTGGAATATGATGCCTTCTATCTCCCAAATGAAATCTCAAAGGTTACTCTGAAGGATGAAAATTGGCAACCCAGTGACGGGCTTTATAATCTCACCCATACCTTTACCAACAAATCGGGACAATTGCTTTTAAAAAGGCAAAAAGTTTACGACGCTCAAAGAACAACCGATCAAAACTATAATATGGATACCTATTATATCTATGACGACTTTGGAAATTTGACCTTTGTATTATCGCCTAAAGCATCCGATGCCATTTTAGTTAATGGTGCATTAGTATCTAACTATCAAAATATTTTAGATTTGTATGGGTATCAATATAAATACGATGATCGTAACCGAGTGATTTGGAAAAAAATACCAGGTAGAGGTTATGAAGAAATCTATTATGACTCCCTAGATAGACCTGTATTAGCTCAAAATGCCAATCAACGAATTAATAATGAATTTCTTTTTACCAAGTATGATGCTTTTGACCGAGTATTGTATTCGGGAATTTATAGTCCATCACTACCAACAAGCCCAACACGTACAGAATTGGAAAACAGTATTAACTCTGGAGGCTTATATGAAACAAGAACCACAGGAGCTATTAATATGGATGGCACAGATGTCTATTATACCAGAGGAGCCTTCCCTTCTTCTAATATAGAGGTGTTAACGGTGACCTACTATGACTCCTATGTAGATACTGGAAATGTTGGTCTTCCGCCAAGTGTTACAAGCTATGGAGTTACACTTACCAGTGATATAGATGGATTACCAACTGTCTCTAAAATAAAAGTGTTGCATGACAATACTATTGAAGATTGGATTACCACCGTAACTGGTTTTGATGCAAAAGGACGTCCCGTTTACATAAAATCAGAGAACCCTTATTTAGAAAAAATAGATCTGTTAGAATTCAACTTAGACTTTCTTGGAAAGGTTCTGGAAACTACATCGATTCATTACGATGATACTGGCAACAATCCCAATATCACCATTATTGATTATTTTAATTATGACCACGTAGGTAGATTACTATCTCAAGAGCAACAAATAGATGACTCACCTGTCCAACTCATTGCAGAAAATGTATATGATAATATGGGACAACTCCTTCAAAAAAATGTGGGAGGAGAAACTT
>JAESTG010000042.1 GCA_016763715.1 Flavobacteriaceae bacterium | reverse complement strand
AGCTAGGGATTCCATTAGAACTTCGCTTTTGTAATAGCCTTCCTTTTTGATCGTACTTCTCATATTTCAGTCTTTCTTCTTCAATATTATTTCCTTTTCCTATTAACACTGAATTTACCATTACATTATTTCCAGTAGCATTTGATTTGTCAAAATTGTACCGCCTTGTGCCAAGCTTAGTTGTATTTCGGAAATTCTCAACCTTAACGACACGCGCCAATTGATTTTCGCTAATTAGAGTACTCATGTGCGGAAGTCCATTAGACCCGGGGCTATTGGGATAGTAGAATTTATCGATAATTAGGTCATTTTCATATACCTCCACTTCTTTCGAAAGCAAATAACTTGTATTTATGTCATAGGAAAAAGTTTGTGTAGTTAAATGCTCTCCGTTCTCAGAAAAGTTAATTGTCTCTTTAGTATTTACCACAGCTTTTCTTCCATAGTAATCAGGATTCTGATATGTTCGATAGGAAACGTGATCACTTAAATAAGGAGCATAGTATTCTGGCCTACACGGAACTATTTGCAGATTAACTTGGGTAGTAGGAATAGGCATAAATGTGCTAAAGTATTCTGTGTCACTGTTCAGCTGTAGTGTAGTGTATAAGTAGCTCGACCTTTGGACTTCTTGACCAGCTTTATCCCACAGATGTTCAGAAACTACATTCCCATTTATATAACCAAAGCTATTCGCAGGATCTACTCCTAAGAGAATTGCATTTTCAACACAAACATCTCTGTCGTCGGCGCCCTGAAAGCATGAATTTTGAAAGTATTTACAAAAAGAGTCATAGAGATAGCTATTTGGTTCGTTGAAATAGGCTCTCGATATGGAAGAAAAAACTTCGTCGTTTCTGTTCACTTTCAATTCTGTAGTAGTAGAATAGCCTATATGGTTTCCCTGAGCGCTAGGATTACCAGTAATAGATGAATTAGATGACACCTTGAATTTAGAGCTTGAAAACCCTCTAGGATTATAAGTTTGATAACCATAGGCTTTAGAGAAATGAATGATAGCATCCATTAGTTTTCCTGAAGATGAAAAGTTTGGGTCAGTAGCGTTAGGGAGAGTATAATCATAAATTTTTTTGGAGATAAAAGAATCATTGTTGTTGTAATGTGTAATTGATCTAATTCTATTTCCTCCTATCTCAAATTGTTCGGCAAAGGGTAAATCGCCGTTAGATACTTCTCCTAAAAATAAGTTATAAGGTGATGCTCCATTAATTGTTTCATTTAGAACAGAAATAGCAGGAGGAGTTATAAACTGACCATTGATTTCAATATGCTCAGGGTATTCACTTCTTATAACGTAAGTGCCGGGAGGAAGCACAAAAGTACGTAAGGCCTGATCTTCTGCAAATTGTATGGTGGGGTTAGGACAGCCTTGAGGAGTAGGCCAGTCTCCATACAGAAGCATGGTTGAAACATTTTGACCCGTAGCAGGATCTCGAATATAACGAGAAATATGGGATTGGTAATATGGCATATTACAACCAAATTGCCACAACTGTAGTGTAGCATTTAACACAAGTTGCGAAGGAGCCTCAATAGTGAATACCTCATTAAGTTTAATATTCAATACGTCACCTGTTGTAATTACTCCATCAAAACGATGATCATAAAAAGACCAATTAGGATCTTTGGCATACTTTAAATATTGATATGTAAACTTATAATCCAATTCATCCACTAAATTGGTTTCTTTAATTCTGCCACTTGGGTACTCACTAGTTACGAGGTACGGGGCAGGAGATGATAAAATTGCTGTATGAGGTTCATATTCCAATATGGAATACCCTCCTGTTGGATATGTAATTTTTGAGAGTGTTCCTTTACGTCCGTTTTGAAAATTACTACCTCTATTCGCTCCCATAAATCTGTAATAAGTCTCTGCAACGTCCTTAAATCCTCCAGCATGTACAGTCTCATAGCTAAAGCGTTCAATACTAGGTACTTTATGGGTGTTGCCTTCCCCATTGAAAAACCCCCAAAAGTCAACATCGGCAGAATTCTTTGAGGGAAGCCCATTGGGGTTTAAATAGTCAAAACTATAAATTAAATCATTGATTGTAACTTGGTCTAGTTTTAATCGGAGGTGCCAAGATTTATCAAAAGCATTTTCTTTTTGATTATTAAAATAAGAATGGGCAAAGTTTGCTTGTAATTTAGTCACTCCGTTGTAGTCTTTTACTAAAATGCTAGTTAATTTTTTTGGGGTATCCGTAATTGCGCCTGGATGTCCAGAGCAACTTGAGGTGCCGTGGCAGTGCCACAGTACACCTTGGGTAGTTACTAAATCTATATAATAATTGGAGCTGGGACCTATTTCATCCATATAATTTTTCAACCCTGAGCCCGTAAGCAAATCCTTTCTGGGAGCTAGATTAAAAACAACTTCACCAAAATCTCCAGAAATAGAACTTAAATAGTGGCTATGGATTATTGTCATTGAAGTGGAATTTGTCACAGCCCCAAAACCCCCAAAATCACTACTTCCTGTTCCATCCCCAATTCGACTCGCAGTTTCAGAGTATCCAGGATGAGTTAAATAAGTACTTTTAACATATTCCAAATTCAACTCTTTACCTTGAGGAGAAATATTTTTGTCTAGTGACCATGAAGTTATTATAGTTTCATCCATTTTATTTTTATCATGATTGAGCATATCGTTCAAAATCGCAAAAGTAACGGTACCGGCATAACTTGATGTAAATGAAGCAGTATAATTTTTTGTATTGAATTCGTAAGTAAAGCCCAAATCGTCAATCAATTGAAAAGATTGTTTATTAGGTGAAGAATCATAAATGATTTTTACGTTCTTATCATTGAAGACTAAGGCCTCAATCATATTTGTTCCTGTTTGTTTTTTTAGGAGACGAAACTTATAAGTATTTCCAAAAAGATTGATGTCAAATATATCAGGTTCAGTATCAACAGTATTATTTACTCCACTCCCATTTTCACCAAAAGCCCAATGAATATCCTTAACATCTTCAATATCCATATGAACACCAATAGAAGTATTATATGACGTTTCATAATTGTTGTATACAAATCCAGACTTAGCAGTCCCGCCTTCGGCCACATTAATTAAAATATCTAATAGGTCATCACCTCCTTTAATAGTTCTGTTAATCCCAAAATTGGTTGAAAGACTCCAATTAAGGCCAACCCAACTCGCTTCTTGGGCCACTTTAACCCCTCCAGTATCATAACTTAGCTGTATAGGAATTTGAAGCCCTTCAAAATTTATCGAATAGATTGGCACAGCTACGTTGGCCTTCCCCGTATAAGGATTGTTAGCTACATCACCATACTGTCCCAAATTCGAAGCTTCAGGTGCCCTAGGTATATTTTCATAAACATAAAATGGATCATTATCATCTTGGCTAAAAACTGATGAAAAAATAAAAAATAGCGATATTAAGAAAATAATTTTTTTCATAAAAGAGTAATAAAGGTCTAGGTTCAACAATAAAAATAATATGTAAAAACACCGACATTAACTGTAAATGCTAATAGAAGGGTGTTTTTGGAGGGGAGAATGTACTAGGACTTAAAAAGTCAATCTAAATTTAAATCTTTTTAATGTTATCTACTTACGGTTTTACCGTAAATATGTCGCAATTCATAAATCGTCAATAATGAAGCAATCAAAAATTCTGATACACAGTTGATTATGATTTTGTTGTTGCGCTATTTTATATTCACCGTAAAACCCTTCATTGAGTGATTT
>JAESTG010000132.1 GCA_016763715.1 Flavobacteriaceae bacterium | reverse complement strand
GATCCTTGCGTGACTATCAGGTGAATTATTCTGCCAATGTTCTTGGCTATATTTCCGAAGTAAATGAAGGTATCATTGAAAAAAGCCCCTACTATCAAAAAGGTGAGATCATTGGAGCTGAAGGTGTTGAAAAAGTATATGAAGAAGTCTTACGTGGTGTAAAAGGCGTGAGTTATATTCAAAAGGATCGCTTCAATAGAAATATAGGTTCTTATGAGAATGGGAGGTTCGATACCCTGCCAGTTCGCGGTAAAGATATCATACTCACAATTGATGGTGTTTTACAAAAATATGGCGAATCCCTTATGGTGAATAAACGAGGTGGAATTGTTGCATTGGAGCCAGCCACTGGAGAAATTTTAGCACTTGTTGCTGCGCCGAATTATGATCCTGGATTATTGGTTGGTCGTGAGCGTTCTAAAAATTTCACTAAACTCTATTATGACACCATAGCTAAACCACTTTTTGATCGAGTATTATCGGGTGAATACCCCCCTGGATCTCCTTTTAAAGCCTTAACGGCACTAATTGGTTTGCAAGAAGGTGTTATAGATATTAATGAGAAAATCTCCTGTCACGGAAGCTATAACTATGGAGGAAGAAAGCCTTTGGGTTGTCACCACCATAGAAGTCCACTCAGTTTGATTGCTGGCATTGGTTATTCCTGTAACAGTTATTTTGCAACGGTATACCGAAGAACTATAGACAAATTTTCATCACCTCGAGAAGGAATGGATAAATGGAAATCTCATTTGAGTAGTTTTGGATTGGGACAATATATGGGGCATGATTTACCCGCGGGTCGACGTGGTAAAATCCCAAGTTCTAAAACCTATGATGCCATGTACCCGAATAATAATTGGTATACGCCTGCTACAATTTCTAATGCTATTGGACAAGGAGAAATACTAATGACCCCCATGCAAATGGCTAATTTTACAGCTGCCATTGCCAATCGAGGTTGGTATTATAAGCCTCACGTTATCAAGAATATTGTAGGTGTAGATACCATTCCTAGCAAATACAACGTAAAATATACCACTACTATCGACTCCGAACATTTTGGCCCTGTGATTGATGGAATGTTTGATGTCTACAACTATGGGACTGCCTCTCACCTGCAAGTAGAGGGTATTGAAATTTGTGGAAAAACAGGTACTGCCGAAAATTATACAGTTGTTAACGGAAAAAGAATGCAATTAACCGACCACTCTGTTTTTATAGCTTTTGCACCACGAAACAATCCGAAAATTGCCATCGCAGTTTTCGTTGAAAATGGATATTGGGGTTCTCGTTGGGCAGGTCGTATTGCTAGTTTAATGATTGAAAAATACATTAACGACGAAATTACTCGTACAGATTTAGAAGACTTTATTCTGAATGGAAGTTTGGAAGAAGAATATGCAAAACCTTATTCCGACGAACCTTTTAGTATTAACCATTAATGAAGTCACTCTCTGGACACATAAAATTTGATTGGGTCACTATTCTATTATTTATTGGTTTGGTATTTATTGGTTGGGTGAACATTTATTCGGCGTCTCTAAATGATGTAAATTCCACTTTCTTTGATTTTAGTCAAATCTATTTCAAGCAGCTTATTTGGATTGGTTTGAGTGTTTTGCTTATTATTTTTATTTTGGCTCTGGACGCAAAATTCTATGAACGATTCGCAAGTATTATTTATCTAGTTTCTTTGCTATCCCTTATACTTTTATTTCCTTTTGGCAAAGAAATTTCAGGTGCAACTTCTTGGTATTCGTTTGGACCAGTGGGTCTCCAACCTAGTGAATTTGCTAAAGCAGCAACTGCACTTGCTCTGGCAAAATACATAAGTGATATTCAAACCAACATAAAAAAGTTTAAGCATCAGCTTCGTGCCTTTGCAATTATTACAATTCCTGCATTAATTATAATTCCACAACCCGACCCAGGAAGTGCTTTAATCTATGCTGCCTTTGTATTCGCAATGTACCGAGAGGGAATGCATTTTGCATATCTGCTTTTAGGTTTTTTTGTCGCTGCCTTGTTTATTGGCACCTTGGTATTGGGCGTTACTTGGATAGCTGTAATTGTAATTGTCATAGCTTTAATTACTTTTCTTATTCAACGAAAAAAGCGTCCCAATCGCTTCAAATATGGAACTATCATTGTTGCCTGTATTGCATTTTCCTTTTCAGTAAACTATATATTCAATAATGTTTTTGAACAACGTCACCGAGATCGTTTCAATATTGTATTAGGAAAAGAAACAGACTCGAAGGGAATTGGCTATAACACTAATCAAAGTGAGATTGCTATTGGCAGTGGTGGTTGGACAGGCAAAGGTTGGACTCAGGGAACACAAACTAAGGGTAATTTTGTACCAGAACAGCACACCGACTATATTTTTAGCACCGTTGGAGAAGAATGGGGGTTTCTTGGGGCTCTTTTGGTAGTCGTATTATTCTGTGCGCTCATCTTCCGAATTATATTCTTGGCAGAACGACAACGATCACAATTCAGTCGGGTGTATGGTTATGGAGTTGCTGCCATTTTATTTATCCACTTTTTTGTAAATATTGGGATGGTCACAGGACTACTTCCAACCATTGGAATACCACTACCCTTCTTTAGCTATGGAGGTTCCAGCTTATGGGGCTTTACGATACTCCTTTTTATTTTTGTGCGATTGGATGGCGCAAATTACGGTTACACCTAGCGTTTACCCCAAGCTTTCAAATCTATTTTAGATTCCAGTATTTTTTCTTCGGAATTAGAGAGTGCTGGAAAGAAATCGATTCCAGTTTTGGCTTCAATTTGGTCTATGTTGACGGCAAAATCATAGAACGAGGTATTGGTACCTTTATTCGGAATTAGAAAGGCAATGGTTTTAAGTTTATCTCCAGATGCATCAACTACAATTTTGTAGAATTCCTCTGGAACCGAAACCCTCTCATCTCCTATTCCAGATAGACCTTTCTTCAAGACACCACCCGTAATCACAAAAACGCCGTCATACTTTTTTGCCCAGAACCGAACTTTTTGTTCTAGCCGATTCCAAACTCCACTATTAAACTTGCTATTTTGGGGGCTAATATTACTTGTCAAAAAAGTTTCATGGAATGCACCATAATTGAAACGTCGATCACCTGCGGGGCATAAATGCCCCCTATCATAGCCTGATTTTTTATAATTTCGCCAATCAGCTGAACTAGTCCTTACTTCTTTATCTTCAACAAAGTAAGGTCGCTTAAATTCATTTTGAGAAAGGTGACTTTTCTTCATTTCATATGCCACCCACTCGGCCTGCTCATGTTCTTCGGCATAAGAAAGAGAATAATAGGCATGATTTATCACCACCCCCGTAGTTGAAGTGGGATAAAAAGTCTCATCAAACTCGATAGGCCCCACATCTTTTTTCACTTCAGAAGTATTCGGGTAGTGTTCGTTCTCACGATCTACATATTTTTCAGCAAAAAAGAGTGTTGTTGTTATAGTTATTACCAATATAAAGTAGATGTATTTGCGATTCATTAGGACAAATTTGTAGTGCAAATGTAATGGAAATGCCTTTCTCTTCTTTCATAAAGGTAGACTTACAATTATAGGTTAACTTATACACTGCTTAACTTTTTTTTATAAGTTTGATATATGTTAAAACTACTCCCAACCCTTGTATGTTTAGGGATTATTTTATTGGCTTGTGACCAAAAGAGTAATATTTCGTCAGAAGTGGACAGGGTTGTAACTATTCAGAAAAATATAGAATCTAAATCTCAGGATTCTACGCTTATTTACCTAAAACAAGCTCAGCTATTACTGAAAAATATTAAGAATGCTCCAGATTCGGTGCATGCGGAAAATATGTTCCTGATTGGGAAATATTTCAAAAAAAGCGGAAGGGCGGACAGTGCTGCTATTTATTTTTACAAAGCAATCGATTATGTAAATGATTCACTCTACAGTAACCGCCAAATAGAATATTACAAATCCGCTTGGAATACACACGCCTCATTAGGGCTATCTGGAGATTGCCTACAAATAAGTAATAAGTTCAAAACTATTCTTCGAGAAGATATAAACTATAGTTCCTACACATGGGCATATTTTTGGGAAAAATCAGCGTATTTGATGATGGGAGATTATAAAAAAGCCCATGAAGTCTTAAACATTCAAATGGACTTCGTCAAACGAAAAGACACTGCAAACCTCCCTTATGTTGTGAACGCACTAGCTAGTCTAAAATACGATTATTTAGATGACAAAATCGGTGCCATGAAAATGTTGGAAAAATTGCTTGAGGATGAAGAAACCCTAAGCAATCGATTTAAAGAACAAACCCACACCAACTATGGAGTATACCAATATTATGAACTTAATTACCAAAAGGCACTATTTCATTACTTAAAAGCGCTTATTGCAAGCAAAAAAGACACTGAAAACAGTGATTATCTTAACACAGTGGTGAACGCATATAGCAATATTTCCGAGGTATATATGGATCTCAACAACTATGACATGGCAAGAATGTATCTAGATTCTACAAATCAACTTGGTATTAAAAATATGTCAAGAACAAAACAAAAAGCTCTTTTGAATTACGAATTGAGATACGCTATTGAGACCAATAAGGGAGGTAAAATAATCTCAAAATTGATGGATAATATATATACCCATCAAGATGAAATATACGTTCAACGATCAAAAACAGAACTTCAAGAGCTAACTAAAGCCAATGATAAAGAAAAATTGTTATTAGCCGAGAAACAAACGGCAGAAATAGAGAGAATTAGACTAAAAACCATGTCAACAATTGGATTGATTTCAGCAGGTTTATTAGGGGTTATTGGTGTACTATTCTATCAGCGCAGAAAATTAAAATTTGAAAGGAAGAGTCTTCAAAACCAGCAACGTCTGCTAAGGTCTCAAATGAATCCTCACTTTACTTTTAATACGCTCTATGCTATTCAGAATGAAATGAAAAAAGACCAAAAGAGAGCCAGTGATTATTTACTGAAATTCTCTCGATTGCTTCGACTTATTTTAGAAAATTCAACTCAAAACTACGTGCTGTTAGAAAAAGAATTGGATGCTTTAAGAAAGTACATGGACCTTCAAT
>JAESTG010000131.1 GCA_016763715.1 Flavobacteriaceae bacterium | reverse complement strand
ACATCGGCAATGGGTGAATTGAGGTCGGTGGTGGTATATTGAAGGTGTTTTAATTTTTTGAAACGTTTCAAAAAGGCTTGCTCAGGTGCAAAGTGTAAAACCCTTAAATTTTCAGAAGTAAAAAAAGAAGTTTCATTTTTAAGATACAACCAAAATAACCGATGCCGCTCTAACGAAAGTGTCCCTGGAGCTAGTGCATTTTCACGGATATTCTCATAACCATAGGGTAAAAACTTACGATAAGACTTTCCGTCAATAGGATCTGTATATTTTTTTCCACGTAAAAAGAAAGCCACGATGGGCCGTACTACATAACTTATCCGAATTAGTAAGGGACGGGGTATTTTATTCAGAAGATATTTAAAAATCTTACTCAAGCTTTCGGATACATTTACAGTGTTAGTGCTTTTTGACGAAACTCAACTTCTTCATCACTTTTGATGCCTAAAGCTTCATACACATATCCAAAGGTGGATAATAATTCAGGTTTTCCATCTACAATAGCTATGTTGTGCTCAAAGTGTGCACTTGGCTTTCCATCTTTGGTGACAACGGTCCAACCGTCTTTTAGTTGTTTCACGAGGTGAGTTCCCATATTAATCAAAGGTTCTATTGCGATGGTCATGCCTTCTAATAATTTCTTTCCTCGTCCTCGTCTACCATAGTTTGGCATCTCTGGATCTTCGTGTAATTTTTTACCAAGACCATGCCCCACTAATTCTCTCACTACACCATACCCAAAGGATTCACAATAATTTTGAATGGCATATCCAACGTCTCCAACACGATTATTCGCTTTTAATTCACGAATACCAATATAGAGTGACTCCTTGGTAACATCTAATAGTTTCTTGGTCTCTGGATCCACTTCACCCACTTCAAAAGTATAGGCGTGGTCTCCATAAAATTCATTTTTTATAGCACCGCAATCAATAGCAACAATGTCACCTTCTTGAAGAGGGATATCTGTTGGTAATCCATGCACGACAGCCTCATTGACACTAGTGAGTAATGTGGAGGGGCAGCCATAAAGACCTAAAAACCCAGGGACTGCATTTTGATCATCTCGGATAAACTCCTCAGCTAATTTATTAAGATGATTTGTGGTAACTCCAGGAATGACTTCTTTGGCCAACATTCCTAGGGTTCTAGAAACAACAAGGGCGCTTTCGCGCATCAGTTCAATTTCCTCTCTTGTTTTAGTGATAATCATATGTTATAGCCCAAACCAGCCTTTTTTACGTTTTTTAATAGGGGCTAGAGGTTTTTCCTCGCCCACTATTTTTTGATAAATTTCTCCCCAACTCATCATTCCTCCATAGTTTCGGTCGTCTATAAAAAGATCGGCGTTTATTTTACGACTGTATTTATCGTCAAATTCTTCTTCTGGAAAACTTTTATTAATGGCATAAAAGGTAATTCCATTCTCTTTACAAAAAGCAACAGCTTCATGTAGAGCCTTTCCGTGCCTATACGTCCATAATATTAAGCGATGTCCTTTGTCCTGAAGCTTTTTCAGGGTGTCAAAGGCAAAAAGTTGTGGTTTACCAATATGAGGATAATTGTCCTCGACTATCGTACCATCGAAATCTACAGCAATAGTTAGGGTTTCTTTAAACATTTGGGGATAATTTATGACCGCAAAATTACAAAGAAATAATGGTTTTAATCTTCATAAACGTTTTTATAAGGTTGAC
Organism: Flavobacteriaceae bacterium; assembly: GCA_016763715.1. The sequence goes on along the minus strand of JAESTG010000131.1, from coordinate 1,508 downwards.
CATCAATAATCTTAAATATGTCTTTTTCAAGGGTTTCTATCTCATATTCAACAATTCTGTTAAGCTCTTTACCATTTTTTGAGAAAATAATAGTTGGGACATATTCAATATCATACCCACTTTCTAATCCATCAGGGGTTTTCTTGTCATGATCTACAGCAATCATCTCTACTTGGCTGGAATCGTAGTTGGCAACGTCTAATACTTTGAATAGTGCTGGAACCAGCTTTTGGCTATCCTCACACCAAGTACCCATGAAAACTTTAATAGAGAATGATGATAAAAGGGGCTTTATATTTTCAATGGAAGTGGTATCCATTTCGTGCGCTAGATGATTCTCATCGTACCAGGTTTTAAACTGTTCTAATTGTAACCCTTTTTGATCCATAATACCTAACAACATTTCTCCTCCGTCTTCTTCGTCAGGAACTAAAATATTTATGGGTGTTTGGATGGTGTCGGTCACAACTTCTTCAACAATTTCTTTTTTATCATTGGACTTACAAGAAATAATTAAGAAGATAGCAAAAAGGAATACAATATTTTTCATTCTGAAGTTATAATTTAATTAATGATTTTTGAGTCATAGTTTCTGGGATACTTATCTCTAAAAGATCAAGAATGGTTGGAGCTATATCGCCTAAAACTCCATTTTTGATAAACTTGATGTCGTTATCTATTAAGATAAGTGGTACTGGATTGGTTGTATGAGCAGTATTGGGAGAACCATCGGGGTTTCGCATAGTTTCACTATTCCCATGGTCGGCAATAATAAGTGTTGTATAACCATTCTTTAGCGCACTTTTTACGATAGTTTCTGTGCAAGAATCCACTACTTCACAAGCTTTAATAGCCGCTTCCAAAACTCCTGTGTGTCCAACCATATCTGGATTGGCGAAGTTAAGACAGATAAAGTCGGCCGATTGTGCTTCAATTTCAGGAAGGATACTATCTCGAATTTCGTATGCACTCATTTCAGGCTGAAGGTCGTATGTAGCTACCTTAGGCGAGGGGCATAAAATTCGTTTTTCACCTTCAAAAGGTTCTTCTCTTCCTCCGTTGAAAAAGAAAGTTACGTGAGGATATTTTTCGGTTTCCGCGATCCTAATTTGCGTCTTTCCGTTTTCCGCAAGTGTTTCTCCTAAGGTGTCAGTAAGATTGTCTTTATCATAAATTATATGAATATTGTTGAAGGAGTCATCATAATTTGTCATTGTAACGTAGTACAGGTCTAGTTTTTTCATTTGATATTCTGAAAAATCCTGCTGAGACAATACTTCGGTGAGCTCTCGTCCACGGTCGGTTCTGAAGTTAAAAAAGATAATGACATCCCCTTCAGAAATAGTGGCTACTGGTTTATTATCATGGGTCATTACGATAGGTTCAATAAACTCGTCTGTGACGCCTTGAGTATAACTATTTTGAATACTTTCTGAAGCGTTGGTAGATCTGCTTCCTTTTCCGAAGACTAATAAATCATACGCCTTTTTCACTCGTTCCCAACGTTT
>JAESTG010000130.1 GCA_016763715.1 Flavobacteriaceae bacterium | reverse complement strand
AACCAACCTGAAACAGCCGTAACTACAGGATTCATCGAATTTTTCAAAGCGTGCTTTCTAATGATAGCGGCAAATGACAACCCCTTCGCCTTGGCCGTACGAATGTAATCCTGACTGAGTACTTCCAAAAGGGAATTTCGCATTAATTGACTAATAACTGCCAGTGGACGAATTCCTAAAACAATGGCAGGTAAAATCAAGTTTTTCCATTGAATATAACTTCCCTCTCCAAAATCATCCACTTCATAAAGACTTCCAGTCATATTAAGATGGGTATATTCATTCAAAACATATCCGAATAACCAAGCAAAAATAATGGAGCTAAAAAATGATGGAACACTCATCCCTAATGTACTCACCAATTGAATTAGTTTATCAACCCACCTATCCTTGAACAAAACAGAGATAATTCCGAGAAAAACACCAATTACAATCGCTATTGTAATCGCGGATACCGCTAAAATGACTGTGTTTGGTAAAGTTTCAGCAATTACCTGACTCACTTTTTTTCCGCTTTTCTGAAAGGATTCCCGCAAGTAGGGTTTTTTAACAACTACGGTTGTATTTTGAGTTGAAAAGAGTTTGGTAAAATGATATTTATCTTCTGAAAGAAAGGTATAATCTTCAACTGTTTTACTATGAAAGGATATTGGAGATAGATCGTTCAAATAGTATGCATACTGAAGAGAGACTGGCTTATCAAAACCATATTTCTTTTTAACAATTGCCAACTGCTCGGCATTTTCATTTTGCCCCAACATCATTCTAGCAGGATCCCCAGGTAAGATATTGAACAGCAAAAAAATGACCGTAACTACTCCAAACAATGTTAGTATAGCATATCCAATTTTTTGAAGCACATATCCTATCACACGCTTATTGATTTATATCGCCCATAGTCAACACTTTGTACTCAAAATCTTCACCATATAATAGTTTAGCATATTCTTCGATAGTCGTAGTATACCCAATTTCCGCTCTTCGTTCATTCACTGTTTCAGGGTTCTCAATAGGCCACATAAAACTAACCCCTCCTCTACTTGAACCTTGAGTTCCATATTTCTGTGGTTCATCTTTACTCATTAGATACCGATCTTCCATCATAGCCACCGATCTCATGGAAAGCTCCCCTTCTTTTCCTGCTTTTTCAATAAGTGGGAAGAACTTAGGAATTTCATCCATACTATGCTGTAAAACATACCAAGCCGCACTACTGGATTCTTTACCAACTATAGATGTACCTGGATACCCCCTTGTTTCAAATATATTGGCTATAAACTTCATATTGGACTGATCAATTTCCATTTGTTTATCCCAAAGCGAACCAATAGAATAATCGTCTTCTTCAAAACCAGCTGCCTTTGCCATAATAGCTCGTGATTCTTCAGAGTCAGTTTGCATTAAATTACGATACTTCTGATCAAGCACTGCGATACTATCTAATTGTCTTTTCAAATCGAAATCTAAGTCTGGCATAACGCCATCCAAAACCTCCAATTCTAGTTGATCAATATCATTCCAATGCAATTTCTGCATAATGGTTCCCTTCTGCAACCTCAATATTCCTGGTGTACTCCTCACGATGGTTTTTAAAGCGGTCATGTCGCAGAAATAGAATTTAAAATTGAGAACTTGCTGTTTTGCCAGTGCCTCAGTTTCGTCTGTACTTGAAGCTGAAAGTCCAATAACTTTATATCCATTTTTAAGGGCTTCGTTGGTTCGGGCTCTCACACTAGAGTAACCAGCAACTTCTGTGTTATCCAGATTGTAGGCTATTACCACAATGAGATTATCTTCCTGCAGGAATGTTTCTGTATAATCTTCATCATCCCTTTCAATAGAGAAATCGTGGATAGGCGGTTCGTAAGGTTCTCTTTTAAATCTAGTTTCAACACCTAAGCGAGTTCCTCCATCTGGTTTGGGATCCTGTCCCGTTGTGTTTGAAATAACCTCGCTCTTTCCATCAATTTCATACTCCCATAAATATTCTATAATGGGTGGCGGTGCATCATCTGGCACAGTCATACCTTCTTGAATATTAGCGCCAACATGATAGGCTCTAAAATCGATTACTGGCAAATGCATTAAAACATGATATGCTAGCCACAAACAACCTGTTAAGGCTGTAAATACGGCAACACTACGTACCATCTTACTAAAGAAGGGTTGGATATATTTCATTCCGAAGAATAAAATTAAAATCAATATTAATAACACCACATCTTTTAAGAAAGAGACAAATGGATCAATTACCAAAGCACTCCCAAAACAACCGCAATCTGTTACTGCTCCAGTGTCCGTGGAATAGAGTGTCAAAAAGGTGAAAAAGACGATCATCGTCAATAAAGAGTAAACGGTAAACTTTTTGGCGTAACCCAAGATAAGCATGACACCAAGCATCACTTCAAATACGAGGATGAACACCGATAGCCCTAAAGAAAACGGAATTAGAAACTCCATATTTAATACTTCAGCAGCAAAGTAATCCTGCAACTTAAACGAAAAGCCCATGGGATCCACCAACTTTACCATCCCACTAATGATGAAGAATATTCCAATGAATATTCGGGTAATTCCGACTAGTATTCTCATATCAATTTCTTAGGTTAAACAATTCCTTTTTGAACTCTTTATTTATCATCATCATTTAGATGAATCATAGCAAATACAGCATAATTAATCATATCTTGATAGTTCGCATCAATGCCTTCACTTACCAATGTTTTCCCTTGGTTGTCTTCAATTTGCTTTACGCGTAATAATTTCTGAAGAATCAAATCGGTCAAGCTACTTACACGCATATCACGCCAAGCTTCACCATAGTCATGATTCTTATCCATCATTAACTGTTTGGTTACGATGACTTTCTCATCGTACATTTTTATAGCTATTTCCAAAGATAAATCGGGTTGTTCTACCACCCCTTTTTCCAATTGAATGAGAGCCATAATTGAATAATTGATGATTCCAATAAATTCACTCGTTTCTCCTTCATCAACTTTTCGTTCTGCATTTTGTTGAAGACCTCTAATACGCTGCGCTTTGATAAAAATTTGATCGGTCAAAGAAGGAAGTCGTAAGATACGCCAGGCACTTCCATAATCTTTCATTTTATTGATAAACAACGTCCTGCATACTTCAATTACGCTATTATATTGTTCGGAAGTCTTCGGCATAGTAATGTGTAAGATTTTGCGTAAATTTCGCTTAAATAAATCAATTTAAAAAATTGTACACCCTCAATTGTAATGATATGCTTGTTGACCTTGCAACTCCTAAGGTAATGGGTATTATCAACGTGACTCCCGATTCCTTTTATGAAGACAGTAAAATGGAAACAAACGCTGCCGTGCTACAACAAGCTGAAAAAATGCTTTCAGAAGGAGCCACCTTTCTGGACATTGGAGGTTATAGCTCTCGACCTGGAGCAGATCATGTTTCAGAAACAGAAGAATTAAAGCGAATACTGCCTGCTATTGAAACTATAGTTCATAAATTTCCAGACGCCCTTATTTCCGTAGACACCTTCAGAAGTAATGTAGCAAAAAATGCAGTTGCGGTAGGTGCTGTAATAGTGAACGATATTTCCGCAGGACTTATGGATACTCAAATGCTTGCCACGGTTGCCCAATTACAAGTTCCTTATATCATGATGCATATGAAGGGTACTCCCAAAACCATGACTACTCAGACAGATTACAACAATATAATCATTGAAGTTTTAAAATATTTCTCTGAACGAATTGCACTAGCTCGAGAAGCTGGTATTAATGATATTATAGCCGACCCTGGGTTTGGGTTCTCAAAAACTAGAACACAAAGTTTTGAAATGCTCCAAAATCTAGAGTTGTTCAAACAATTAGACCTTCCTTTTTTGGTAGGGATTTCACGAAAATCAATGATCTATAAATCCTTGGACACTCCCCCTCAAGAAGCACTTAATGGTACTACAGCCTTACATAGTATTTCACTTTTAAAAGGAGCTTCCATTTTACGTGTACACGATGTGAAAGAAGCGATGGAGTGTATTACCTTGGTTGGAAACTTACAATAGCACAGTTAATTTTAAAAAAACAATTACATTTACAAAAACCCACTGACCATTTGGAACTACTTGATTTTTCAGAAATAAGAATCATAGACATTATAGATGTAGTACTCGTTGCTGCATTAATGTATTACCTCTACAATTTAGTAAAAGGTACCGTAGCCATCAATATTTTTGTGGGTATCGTGATTATCTATGGGATATGGCGACTTACCGTACTTATGGACATGTTACTTTTAAGTAAAATTTTAGGTGGTTTCTTAGGTGTTGGAATGGTGGCACTCGTAGTAGTATTTCAACAAGAAATTAGAAAGTTT